>JBKOUP010000498.1:0-18792 GCA_046723495.1 Acidobacteriota bacterium | reverse complement strand
CATTTCCGATGCCCAGCGGCGAGATCATGCCGATCCCGGTGACGACGACACGGCGTTTGTCCATGCTCGCTATAAACAATCGGCGGGGAGAGGATTCCCCGCCGGGCCCCGAACGGTAGGAAATTTACGACGCTTTGGCGCGTGCCTGGATGTACTCGACGGCGTCCTTGACCTTGCGGATCTTCTCCGCCTCGTCGTCGGAGATCTCCACGCCGAACTCTTCCTCGAAGGCCATGATCAGCTCGACGGTGTCGAGCGAATCGGCGCCGAGGTCCTCGACGAAGGACGCGTCGGGGGTGACCTCATCCGCATCGACGCCGAGCTGCTCGACGATGATTGATTTGACTCTTTCCTCAACGGATGCCATCGATGTCCGCCTCCATGCTGAATTGCAGGAGCGTTTTAGCACAAAAAACGGGGAAAATGGCGCTGTGAAAAAACTGCTCGTCATCGTCCTCGCACTCGTCGCGATCTGGATCGGCGGCCGATGGATTCTGCATCGCGGCGAAGCGCGCGCCACGATCATCGTCCACGACGCCGGCGCCTTGCGCGCGGGCGACGCGGTCGTGGAAAGCGGCGCGGTGGCCGGGCGCGTGACGAAGGTCGCGCATCTCGACGGCGACGACGCGATCTCCATCCGCATCGATCGCAATCATGGCCGGGCCGTGGTCAGCGACTCGCTCTTCGCCGTCGACGGACGGCGCCTCGTGGTCAGCAACACCTTCGCCATCGGCGCGCCGATCGCCGACGGCGCGGTGCTGCGCGCGCGCGACAGCGGCTTCGCGCAATGGATGATGCAGCACGGCCAGACGCTCGCGCCGCTCCTGGCGAAGGCGAAGAGCGCCACGGACGCGAAGCTCGACGACGTCGGCGCGCGCGTGGCGAAGATGGAGGACGAGCTGCGCCGCGCGAACCACGTCGACGAGGCCCGCGCGCTGCGCCGGAAGTTCGACGCCTGGGTCGCCGAGGCCCGGAAGTGAAGAAGACGTTCACGTACGAAGAGGCCTCGGCGCTGCTGCCGGAAGTGCAGCGCATCACCGAGGACGCCGTGGCCGAGGGACGAGCGCTGCCGTCGGGCGCGGCGGAGGAGGGGCGGCAGCTGCTGGCGCAGTGGGTCGCCGACGTCGAAGCCCTCGGCGCCGAGGTCAAGGGGCTATGGCTCGTCGACTTCGACTCCGGCTCGGGCTACTACTGCTGGCACTACCCGGAGCCGTCGCTGCAGTTCTTCCACGGATACGAGGAGGGATTTGGCGGGCGGGTTCCGATGGTTTAGCGCTGCGCATGATCAAAGCCGTCGCCTTCGATCTCTGGGAGACGTTAATCACCGACACTCCCGAACAGTCGCGTCGCCAGGAGCGGCTGCGCCTGCTGCGCATGGCGGAGATCCTAGCGTCGCGCGACATCGCCGCGCCGGCCGAGCGCATCGAGCACGCGTATCGCACGCTGTGGCGGCGCTGCCACGAGCTCTACTGGTCGGCCGACGTCGACGTGCCGTGCCGGCGGCAGATCGAGCACTTCGTCGAGGAGATGGCCATCGACGTCGACGCCGCGACGCTCGACGCGCTCGAGCAGGTCTACGCGCGCGCGGCCGTCGAGGTCCTGCCGTCGCTCGTCAGCGGCGCGGCCGAGGTCGTCGCCGAGCTGAAGGCGCGCGGGTATCGGCTCGGCCTGATCAGCAACACGGGGCGCACGCCCGGCTCGGCGCTGCGCGAGATCCTCGACGCCCTCGAGCTCGCGCCGCACATCGACGCCATGGTCTTCTCCAACGAGCACGGCGTCTGCAAGCCGCAGACGTCGATCTTCGCCGCGCTGCGCGAAGGCCTCGGCGTCGACTACGAGGAGACGCTCTTCGTCGGCGATAACCTCTACGTCGACGTCCACGGCGCGCAGCGCTGCGGCATGCGCGCGGTGCACTTCGTCCCTCCCGTGCGCGGCACCGCCATCGCCCCGCACGTCGAGCATGGGCTGGAGATCGTGCCGGATGCAACGATCGGTGACCTTCGGGAACTGCTCGGAATAGATCCCCTGACCCGCTGAGTTCCGCCGAATAACTTATCCGTCCACCGATGACCCCGGTTAGCACGGCCTCCCTCCTTTGCCGGCGTACTCGGGGAAAACTGCGTCGAATCTAAGGGGTCCCGCTTGAAACACTTTCGGGTGTACTGGTCAACGTGTGTCCTGCTGATGCTCGCCGCCGTCGCCGCGCAGGCCACGACGATCATCCTTCCGACCGATGAGCAGCTCGTGGCCAAGTCGCCGCTCATCGTCGACGCCACCGTCGTCAGCTCCGCCGCCGTCGATCGCGGCAACAAGATCTGGACCGAGACGACGCTGCACGTCACGCGCGCGCTCAAAGGCAACGCCGCGGGCGAGATCGTCGTCGGCGAGGTCGGCGGCGTGGTCAGCAACAAGATCACGAAGATCTTCGGCGCGCCGGTGTACGTCGCGGGCGAGCACGTCCTGGCCTTCCTCACGCCGACGCCGCGCGGCGACTACCAGACCGTGGACATGTACGTCGGCAAATTCGCCGAGGAGAGGACGCTGTCGGGAGAGCGGCTGTGGGCGCGGCATGACGAGACCGCCGACGTCGCCCTTCTCGACGCGCGCTTCCGCCCGATCCGCGCCCGCAACGTGCAGCGCCGCGCCGACGCCTTCGAGCAATTCGTCGCCGCGCGCGTGGCCGGGAAGACGGCGCCGCAAAACTACGGCATCGCCAATCCCGTCGTCAGCGCGGCGCCGTCGTCGCGCTTCCAGGCGAACTTCACGCTCATCTCCGAGCCGCAGGTCTATCGCTGGTTCAACTTCCAGAACGGCGGGACCGTGCAGTGGTACAGCTCCGGCACGCAGACCGGATACACCGGCGGCGGCGTCAACGAGATCCAGACGGCCATGGCGGCGTGGACCGGCTACGGCTCCGCGCTGATCCGCTACAACTACGCCGGCGTGGAAAGCGGCACGCCGAAGCCGCTGAACCAGAACAACGGCGTCAACGAGATCCTCTTCAACGATCCCTTCCAGGAGATCAGCGGCACCTTCACCGGCTCCGGCGTCGTCGGCGTCGGCGGCTTCAACGGCGTCTCCGGATCGAGCAGCTGGACGGGGCCGTTCGACGCCGACTCGACGCACCGCGCCATCGCCTACTCGGCGGCCAACATCAGCGAGGCGGGGTTGACGATCCAGGACGGCGTGTCGCCGTCGAAGGGGATTCCGAGCGCGACGCTCGCCGAGATCGTGGCCCACGAGTTCGGCCACACGCTCGGATTCGGCCACAGCAGCGACAGCACCGCGCTCATGTACCCGAGCGTCACCGGCCTCGGCGCCTCGCTGCGCGCCGACGACCAGCTGGCCGCGCGCTGGCTCTACCCGAACGGCAGCGCCCCGCCGCCGCCGGTGACGATCCCGAGCGCGCCGTCGGGGCTGACGGCCACGGTCACGAACACGACGGTGACGCTCAACTGGACCGACAACGCCACGAACGAGACCGCGCAGTCGATCTACTACGCCGTCGGCAACGGCGCGTTCTTCAAGTACGGCGACGCCGGCGCGAACGTGCACACCTCGTCGCTGACCGGCTTCGCGCCGGGCACGTACCGCTTCTACGTCACGGCCTCGAACTCCGCGGGCGAGTCGGCCGGATCGAACGTCGCCAGCGCCACGATCGCCTCCTCGACCGTGACGGCGGCGTTCAGCGTCTCGCCGGCCAGCGGCATCGCCGGCACGGTCTTCAGCTTCAGCGATCAGTCGACCGGCTCGATCACGTCGCGGTCGTGGAGCTTCGGCGACGGCGCGACTTCGTCGACGCAGAATCCGACGCACGTCTACTCCGCGCCGGGCTCGTACACGGTCACGCTGACCGTGAGCGGCGGCGGCGGGTCGTCGCAGGCCTCGCGCGTCGTCAGCGTCACGTCGGCGGCCACGGCGAGCTTCACGTTCTCCCCGGCGAATCCGGTGGCGGGGCAGACGGTCGCCTTCACCGATCAGTCGAGCGGCAGCCCGACGTCGTGGTCGTGGAGCTTCGGCGACGGCGGCACGTCGGCGCTGCAGAGCCCGACGCACGCCTACGGCGCGGCCGGAACGTACACCGTGACGCTGACGATCGTCGCCGGCGGCGGCTCGTCGTCGACGTCGCGCAGCGTCGTGGTGACGACGCCGGTGCCGGTCGTGCCGAGCGTCCAGGCCGCGTTCGACTTCACGCCGTCGTCGCCGACGAACGGCGACACGGTCAGCTTCACCGACCGCTCCACCGGCTCGCCGACGGGGTGGTTCTGGTCGTTCGGCGACGGCATGAGCTCCACGCAGCAGAACCCGACGCACGTCTACACGGTCCCCGGCACGTTCACCGTCACGATGGCGGCGAGCAACGCGGCGTCGTCGAGCCTGGCCTCGCGGCAGGTCGTGGTGGCCGCGCCGGCGGCGTTCCACTCGCTCGTCTCCGCCGCGGCGCAGACCAGCGGCGCGGGCGGCTCGGTGTGGCGCACGGAGCTGACGATCTTCAACGCCGGCAGCGAGCCGGCCGTGGGGACGTTCACGTTCCTTCCCAGCGCCGGCGGCAGCGTGCAGGTGCGCCCGCTCTACCTGGCGCCGAAGCAGTCGATGACGCTCGGCAACGCGTTGCTCGATCTCTTCGGCATGTCCAGCGGCGCGGGGGCGCTGGCCATCGAAGCCTCCAGCGCGGTCTCGACGCCGAACCTCAAGATCACCAGCCGCACCTTCACCACCGGCAGCGTCGGCACGTACGGGCAGGCGGTGCCGCAGGTCAGCGACGGCGCGCTGCAGCAGTCGCTCTTCCTCACCGGGCTGGAGTCGGACGCGGCCTTCCGCACGAACATCGGCCTGGTCAACCGCGGCGGCGATCCGGTCGGCGCGTCGCTGGAGCTCGTCGACGCGAACGGCAACACGCTCGGGAAGTCGACGGTCGTCGTCCAGCCGAACAACTTCTCGCAGGCGTCGCTGGCGTCGTTCTTCCCGAACGTCAACGGCGGCAATTACGCGTCGATGTCGATGCGCATCAACACCGGCGCGCCCGGCGCGATCAGCGTCTACGCCTCGATCATCGACAACCGCACGCAGGACCCGGTCTACATCCAGGCCGCGCCGCCGCCGACGGCGTCGAAGATCGTGATTCCGGCGGTGGGCCGCCTGCCCGGCGCGAACGGGACGTACTGGCGCAGCGACGTGACGCTGTTCAACCCGAACGGCTTCATCCCCCAGACGATCACGCTGCGCTATCGCGCCGCCGGCGCCGACAACCGCAGCGCCGCCTCGCGGCAGGTCACGCTCCTGGGCGGACGGACGACGGTGCTGGCCGACGTGCTCTCGACGTTCGGCCTCTCCAGCGGCAACGGTGCGCTGGAGGTGACGTGGAGCGGAGGCGCGGCGCCGGTGGTGACGAGCCGGACGTACACGACGGTGGCGGGCGGGGGGACGTACGGGCAGTCGATCGATGCGGTGGCCTCGTTCGGCCGCGACGCCTTCGTGCCGGGGCTGCGCTCCGACTTCGCCTTCCGCACGAACGTCGGCTTCGTCAACGACAGCGACGTGACCACGGGCGTGACGGTGTCGCTCCTGGCCTCGAACGGCCAGACGCTGGCGACGGCGTTCGTGCAGCTGCCGCCGAAGTCGACGGCGCAGAGCTCTCTGGCCTCGCTCTTCCCGACCATCGACGCCGCCTCGCTCGGCTACGTGACGCTGCAAGCGCACGACGACAGCGGGCAGCTGTTCGCGTACGGATCGATCGTGGATAACGGGTCGGGGGATCCGGTGTTTTTCGCGGGACAGTAGTTGGAGGTTCTTAGTTGTTAGTTCTTAGTTCTTAGTTTGTGCGAAAAACTAAGAACTAACAACGAACAACTAAGAACCTATTATCCCCGTCGTGTTCGAAGCCTTCTCCGAGCGCGATTACCGCAACTTCTGGGTCACCCAATTCATCTCGAACATCGGTTCGTGGATGCAGGCGGTGGCTCAGGGGTGGCTCGTCTATCGCCTCACCGACTCGCCGTTTCTGCTCGGCTTCTTGGCTTCGCCAGCTCCATTCCGACGCTCTTCCTGATGCTGCCGGGCGGCGTGGTGGCGGACCACGTCGACCGGCGGCGCATCGTGCGCGTCTCGCAGTGGGCGCAGGCGCTCTCGGCGCTGTTCCTGGCGGTGGCGATCGTCACCAAGCAGATCAACGTCTGGCAGATCATCGGCGCGTCCTTCGTCGTCGGCGTGGCCATCTCCTTCTCCGCGCCGGCGTGGCAGGCCATGGTCGTCGACCTCCTCGACGACCGCGAGCGCTTGCCGAACGCCATCGCCATGAACTCGCTGCAGTTCAATCTCTCCCGCGTGCTCGGCCCGCTGCTGGCCGGCGTCACCCTCGCGGCGTGGGGGAGCTTCTGGTGCTTCTTCTTCAACGCCATTTCGTTCCTGCCCCTGATCTTCGTCCTCGGCCGGGTGAAGAAGCGGCAGCAGCCGGCGGCGGCGACCGGGGCGGCGCTCACGCGCCTGGCCGACGGCTTCCGCTACGTGCGCACGCAGCGCGTCGTCATCCTGCTCCTCGGCGTCGTGGCCGCGGTGAGCCTCTTCGGCTACGCCTGGATCACGCTGATGCCGATGGTGGCGCGCGCGCTCTACGGCCACAACGACGCCCACGGCCTGGCGGTGCTGCTGGGCGGCACCGGCGTCGGCGCGCTCTGCGGCTCGCTGCTCGTGGCCGTGCGCACGCCGCCGCCGCGGACGATCGTGCGCATCGTCGTTGCCGGCACGTCGGCGCTGGCCATCGGCCTCGCCGCCGTTGGCTACGTCCGCGCGCAGCCGGTCGTCATCGCCATCCTCTTCGTCTGCGGTGCCGCCGCGGTCTACTCCGTTGCGCTCTGCAACACCTCGATCCAGCAGCGCATCCCCGACGCCATGCGCGGCCGCGTCTTGAGCATGTACACGTTCGCGTTCTTCGCCTTCACGCCGTTCGGGAACCTGTTCGGAGGAATGGCGGCCGAGCGGTGGGGCTACAGCGTCACGTTCGCGGCCATGGGCGGAGCACTTCTGCTCTCTGCCTTCTGCCTTCTGACTTTGTTACGCGAGTGACTCCGCGATCTCCTCGATCGCCGCCCTTCGGCACGTGTACATCGGCGTATCGCGCAGCGTGTACTTCGACGACTCCGTCTCGCGCAGGTCCTGCACCAGGTCGAGGAACTCCGCGGGCTGATCGGCCTCGAAGGCCACGACGAAGTCCTGATCGTCAAGGCCGAACGAATACGTCGTGTTGATCTTCACGCGCGGGTACTTGTGCCCGATGGCGATGTGCTCGTTCATGATCCGCTGGCGCTCCGGCATCGGCAGCAGGTACCAGTCGCGCGTCTTCACGAACGGATAGACGAACAGGTACGGCCGCTTGCCGGGGACGATGCGCAGGCGGCGGCCCTCCTGCCCCTCGTGCACGTGCTCGTCGACGTACTGCGAGTGCTTGGTCATCGACAGGTACGACACCGGAACGTCGAGCCACTTGCCGAGGATCGATTTGTTGATGTCGGCGGCCATCTGCTGGAAGAGCGAGAGGTCGTAGCTGATGCGCCAGAGCATGAAGTCGGTGTTCGGCTTGAGGCCGACGGTGGTGTAGGGGAGGACCATCATCGGGCCTTGGTACTTGTTGACGATGCCGACGAGCTCGCGCTTCGCCTCCGCCTTGACCTCGGCCGGCTCGCGCCGGAAAGCGCGGTCGGTCTTGAAGAACATGAAGTTGACGAACTGGCGCTGGAGAGAGGGCTCGCTGCTCTGGGCAGGCTTGGCCTGCGGCTCGACGGTGGTAGTCATGGCAGTTGAGATTCTATCTCAGTGCGTGTCTGCGGACGGGCAGGACGCCGTCGCCGCCGCTTGCAGCAGACGCAAGGCTGGGCTGCCAGGCGGGACGCCGTTCCCCGGCGCCTCGGGCCCCGTTCGTGCGGAATTGGTGCCTCCGCAGCGCCTGGGAAAGCGAGGGCATTTTTCACCTCGCGACACGTGCGGAAGGGCCGGACGGACGGTCGATTTTCAAAATACCCTGTTGAAAGTGAAAAGGAACTTGTGCACCTGCACAAAATGCGCTGCTATGGATGAGGCCAATTGGACTTAATTTGCGCGTGCTCAACGAGATAAGCGATCTTGCTCACAATTCTGTGCAAATCGGTGAAATCGACGCTCGGACGCATGTTTCTGCGATTTTCACAGCGATTTCCGCAGCGTTTTCCGCAGATTCTGTGTAAAGGCAAAGTCTCCCTCGCGCGTGATCTTCGGTGCAACGCCGGTAAAGTCCACGATCGCAGAAGGTTTGGCGTCGCGGCGGCCGAGGTCGAGGAGGCCGTCGATCGACGTTTGCAAGTCGCGTGCGAGCTCAGAAGGCGACGTTATTGGTTGCTCTCCGCTCCGATTCGCGCTCGTCGACGCCAGCGGCCCGGTGATCTCCAGCAGCGTCCGCAGCCAGTCGAGATCGGGAACGCGCGCGGCGATGGTCATGTCGCCGCGGCGCAGAATGGCGGTCATCGGCGCCGGCCAGATGTCGTGCAGCACGTCCGGAACGGCGGCGCCGAGGGCTTCCACATCGTCGATGGAGGCGGCGATCACGATGAACGGCTTCTCCGCGGCGCGCCCTTTGATCTCGGCGACGCGGTTGACGGCGCGCTGGTTGTTGGCCGAGGCGTGCAGGCCGTAGACGGTGTCGGTGGGGAGGACGACGATGCCGCCGCGCGCCAGCAGCTCGGCGATCTCGTGCAACGTCAGGTCGTCGGTCGATTTCCAGCGCTTCATCGGCGCGATGCCTCCAAAAGCTCCCGGGCGTGCAGCACGGCCGTCGGCGCGATCGACTCGCCGCCGAGCATGCGCGCCAGCTCGTTGACGCGCTGCTCGTCGTCGTCGAGGCGGCGGACGCGCGCGCGCGTGTGCCCGCCGGCCTCTTCCTTCCAGACGACGAAGTGTGTCGTGCCGAAGCTGGCGATCTGGGGGAGGTGTGTGACGCAGACGACCTGGTTCCGGGCCGCGAGCTCCTCGAGCTTGCGCCCGACGACTTCGGCGACGCGCCCGCCGATGCCGGCGTCGATCTCGTCGAAGACGAGGGTGGCCGCGGCGCCGCGTCCCGATTTCTTGAAGAGCGCCGCGGCGACGGCGAGCTGGATGCGCGAGAGCTCGCCGCCCGAGGCGATGCGCTGCATCGGCTTCAGCTCCTCGCCGCGGTTCGGGGCGATGAGGATGTCGATGCGGTCGATGCCGTCCTGTGTCATCCCGAGCGCAGCGAGGGATCTCCCGCCGTCAGGGGATGCTTCGCCGTCTTCGCGGCTCTGCATGACACTCTCCACGGCGACGCGTACGGTCGTCCGCTCCATGGCCAGGTCATTCAATTCGGACTGGATCGCTTTCTCGAAGGCCTTGGCCGATTTTTTCCGCGACGCCGACAGCGCCTCGGCGGCCTTGCGGTAGGCGGCGAAGCGCTGGCGCTCGACGCGCTGCAGCTTCTCGAGATTCGCTTCGTAGTCGCTGAGGCGCTCGTGCTCGTCCTCGATCGCGCCGAGGTGGGCGAGCACGGCCTCGATCGATCCGCCGTACTTCTTGTTGAGGCGCTCGATGACGACGAGGCGCTCTTCGACCTCGTCGAGACGCTTCGGATCGTGGCGCACCGACTCGCTCAGCGACGCCAGCGTGCGCGCCGCCTCCTGCAGGCGATAGAGGACGTCCTGCAACTCCGCGGCGATCGGGCGGAGGTCGGCGACCTTGTCGGCGAGCGGCTGCACGAGGTGCAGGGCACGGGCGAGCTGGGCGACGGCGGCGTTCTCGTCATCATCGAGGAGGGTGAAGGCGCCGGCGGTGGCTTCGATGATCTCGCGGGCGTGGGCGAGGACGGCGCGCTCGCCGCGAAGGGCATCCTCTTCGCCTGGATCGAGCGTGGCCGCGGAGATCTCGTCGATCTGGTATTTGAGGAGGTCGAGGCGCAGGGTGCGGTCGCGCTGCGCTTCGGTCAGCTCGCGGAGCTGCTCGGCGGCTTCGCGCCAGTCGTGGAACGCGTTGCGCGTGGTGTCGAGATCATGTCCGCCGAATTCATCGAGGAGCTCGCGCGTGCTCTGGCCGGCCACGCGCGCCTGGGCGTCGTGCTGGCCGTGGATCTCCAGGATCGAGTCCATGGCGGCGCTGAGCTCGCGCACGGTCATCGGCGAGCCGTTGACGAGCACGCGCGCGCGGCCGTTCGCGGAGATCTCCCGCTTGACGATGACTTCATCGTCCTCGGCGATGTCGGCGAGCGTCCCCTTCGGCAGGTGGAAGACGGCGGCGGCGGTCATCTTCTCCGCGCCGGCGCGGATCATCTCCGTCGAGCCGCGCGCGCCGCGCAGGAATTCGAGGGAGTCGATGAGCAGCGATTTGCCGGCGCCGGTCTCGCCGGTCAGGACGTTCAGCCCCGGCCCCGGCTCGATGGCGAGCTCTTCAACGATGGCAAGGTTCCGCACCTCGAGGTACGTGATCATCGCGTGCCTGCCGAAGTGTAGCGGCCCCGCCTTTGCTTTGGTAAGGGGCAGGAGCAAATCATTCATTGCAGCCGCGATGGTCCTGGTCGCGGCCGCCTGCAGCCGGGAGACGGCCAGGGAAACCAGACAGGAGGTCAAGCACGCAGCCACGAACGCCGCCAAGAAGGTGGCGAACGCGGCCGACGACATCGCCGCCCCGTTCGGACGGAAGAGCGACGTCGTCAGTCAGCAGCAACGCGAGAAAGAGCGCTTCGACCAGCAATGGCGCGCGCTGCAGTCGTTTCAAGCGCAGCAGGCCGCACAGCAGGCCGCGGCGGCGGCGCAGCGGGCGGCGGCGTCGGAGCCGAAGATCGCGTTCGTCAGCGGACAGAAGCAGACGTTCAAGAACCTCGACGCGAACGCGATCAACGCCGCGCCCGTGAACGTCCCGATCACCGGCGACGTCCGCGGCCCCTCGGTGCTGAAAGCGCAGGTGCTCCTCGACCGCAACAACTTCGGCGCCGGCGCGCTCGACGGCCGCTGGGGACGCAACTCCGCGATCAGCACGTGGTGGTGGCAGCGCACGCACGGCTTGCCGGCAACCGGCGACGTCGACGAGGCCACATTCCGCTCGCTGGCCCAGGGCGCCGGCAACGTGCCCGCGGTGACGCAGTACCGCATCACCGCCGACGACACGAAGGGGCCGTTCGTGCACATCCCCGACGACGTGTACGAGCAGGAAAAGCTCGACTGCCTCTGCTACGAGTCGCTGCGCGAGGAGCTGTCGGAGAAGTTCCATTGCACCGAGGACTTCCTGGAGGTGCTGAATCCGCACGTGAAGTTCTCGGAGCTGAAGGAGGGCGACGCCATCTACGTTCCGAACGTGCGCCCGCCGTGGACGCAGGACACGCACGACGTCGCCAAGATCGTGATCTCGCTGGCCGGCAATTCACTGAGCGGCTTCAACGCCGCCGGCCAACTGGTCTTCCACGCGCCGACGACGGTCGGCAACGCCTACGACCCGTCGCCGGACGAGACGGTGAAGCTGATCAAGGTCATTCCCAACCCGCATTTCCACTACGACCCGACGCTCTATCACGAGGTGCCCGACACCGATCCCGACGCGCACCTCAAGCCCGGCCCGAACTCGCCGGTCGGAGTGGTGTGGATGGCATTGAGCAAGCCGCATTACGGCATCCACGGCACGAAGGACCCCGACTCGATCGGCTACGCCTCGTCGCACGGCTGCATCCGCCTCTGCAACTGGGACGCGGAGGAGCTCGAGCACCGCGTCAGCGAAGACATCCCGGTGTCGTTCGTCGACGTGAGCCGGAGAGGACTGCCGGACGTGGCCAAGAAGGATTGAGGCGACGGCCTCGGGCCACCGGCCGTTCGATGCCGATCTCTTCCGGATATACGATCTGCTGCGTTCCGGGTGCCGGGGCTCGAGAAGATCTGGTACACCTGCCAGGCGCAGACAGCCGGCGACCTCTTCTACCAGATCGTGAAGGGGCCGCGCTACTCGTTCGCCGACGTGAGCCGCGCCGCCGGCTCGAACGCGACGGTGAAGGCGATCATGGAGACGCTGCGCAGCAACTTCCCGCGCGGCCCGTTCGGGCCGGCGGATCATTGACCGCTTCTGGCCGCGCCATCAGGCGAAGAAGATCGAGTGAACGTGGCCAATGCAGCCACGGCGACGGCGATCGTCCACTCCAGCAGAAGCGCTTCGCTGTGGACTGACAGCAGCGGCACATGACGCGCGGCGTCGAACCGTTTGTCGAGGATGAACGTCATCGCCGGCGGCGGAAAGGCGCTTGCCACGGCGATGAAGATCGCGCACAGCATCACGATCGGTCTGCCGAGCGTCGAGGTGATGCCGTTGTTGTAAAGCAAGAAGCCGGTGGCTGCGATGACGAGCAGTTGAAGGCCGAGCGCCGGCAGGGCCAGCGTTGGCGACAGTCGCAGCATGAACAGCGTGTAGGCCAGCGTGGCGATCCAAACGCCGCCGATCCAGAGGATTAGCGCGTTGCGGTCGTTCGTAGTCGCGCCGCGCGCCGCGGCGACGACGCCCCATGCCGCACCGGCAATCGAGCCGACCGGACCGGTGATTAGGATGCCGAGAAGCGGCCCGAGGCTCGACTTCGACAAGAAGAGCGGAATGACGAAGCCTGCCGCGAACGAGATCGCCCCTGCGACGAGCGCACTTCGGATCACAGTCCGCTGAATCGTCATCGGACGCAATCATAGCCCACCGAGTGCCGCAATTCATGATTTCAGCGATACCAGATGAAATGACACGTGTACATCATTTCTGCCGTCTATTTTTGCACGCCACAATGCCGGGCAAGGAGCCATGATGGAATATCGAAAGCCTGGGATACTTGTGGCGCTAGCCTGTGTACTGCTATGCGCCGTTCCTCTGTTCGCGCAGCCCGAACGCGTGCCGCGTCTTCCGATCATTGACCAGATTCACGAGACGTATGCGCAGTACAACGTGAACGGCGTGACGTCTTCGGACGGCGCGATTTACGTGTCGATTGCCACGAAAGACGGACAGATCGTCTTCGAAAGCCGGTTTCCGGTCATCAAGGCCGGCGCCAAATATCTGGAGTGGCATTACCTCGTCGAGCCCCGCTTCTCCATGTCGCGGCGGCTGGCTCCGAACGCCGTCCGGACGGTTCAGGGAATGACGTTCGCAGCGAAGGACATTGTCAAGGCCATTCGGCGCGGTTACGTCGACGGCAATGGAACGTTCGTTCCGCGGCTGAACTCGAAGAAGTTCGCAGTCAAGGTCGACGACAACTACGGCTGCGACTGGCCGTTCGACGACTTGAGCTGTACCGCGAACGGAAACTGTTGCGACACGCATGACGCGTGTTATGCGGCATACAATTGCGATGCTCTCAGCTGGCTCGGGTTGGAATCGCCGATGTGCACGGCATGCAATGACCTGGTCGTGGCATGCATCACGCTCAACCTCGGCAATACCGGCCAGCCGTCGGAGTGCTGCGCCGCGAACAATTGTGGCCAGGCGCGGCCGCCGAATTATTACCAGAGCGGAGGCTCCTTTTACCTCGGTAACAAGACATGGGAAGAGCTGTTCCAGGGTGACGGTGGCGGTGGTGGCGGCGGTGGCAGTGTCTGGGAGCTGTTCACGACACCGTGGGGTGAGGTCATCGTCGGAGGAGGCGAGTGCTGGTTCCCCAACGGCGATTGCATCCCATGCGGTTGAACGTAAATGCCCTTCTCCCCGCCCGCGGGCGGGGAGAAGGGCTGAGAATGGCTGCTACACCCGGCCGCGGCTTTCGTCGCGCAGGTCGGTGCCCGCCGGGGTGGCGAAGCGGTACTCGTACGCGTGGCGGATAAAGGGGCGGTCGCGGTCGAAGTCGGTGCCGTAGTCGTTGCGGAGCTGCGACTCCAGGTCGTTGTTCCACGTCGGGTACTTCGTCTTGTAGTGGCGCTGGGCGGCGTAGCCGAAGCGGAAAGCCTGCTCGTGATTCTCGAAGGCGTCGCGCGAGCCGGCGGCCTGTTTCAGCGTGTCGTCGACGTCCTGATTGAGGTCGCGGTCGGTCTTGGAGC
The DNA here is from genome assembly GCA_046723495.1 of Acidobacteriota bacterium. Lineage (GTDB taxonomy): Bacteria > Acidobacteriota > Thermoanaerobaculia > Gp7-AA8 > Gp7-AA8 > DATDFB01. Next base: position 4,774 of record JBKOUP010000498.1, on the reverse strand, counting down.
CGAAGTCGTGCTTGGTCTGCTCCCAGTCATTGGCAAACGCTGCTTTGGTGCGCTGCCAACCGTTGTCGAACTCGTCTTTGTACCATCCGGGGCGGTTCATCATCAGTTCTCCTTCCGCGCACGAAGGAGCAATCAACGAGCCATCGGTTAGGCCACCGCCTCCCGCAGCGCCTCGGCGGAAATCCCCGGCGATTTCAGGTTTCCCAGCAGCGTCAGCGACAGCGACTCGCCGTCGACGATCGTCTCCGCCACGCGCCGGACGTCGTCGAGCGTGACGGCCTCGATGCGCTCGATGATCTCCTCGGCGCTGTACTGGCGGCCGAAGTAATACTCCTGCCTGGCCAGGCCGGACATGCGGCTCACGGTCGACTCGAGGGCCAGAAGAATCGATCCCTTCAGGTGCAGCTTCGCGGCGCGCAGCTCGTCCTCGGCGGCGCCGCTCGTGCGGATGTTGCGCATCTCCTCGAGCGTCATCGTCAGCACCTTCTTCAGATTCCGCGGCGCGCAGGCGGCGTAGACGGCCTGGTAGCCGCCGTGAAGGTGGCCGTTGTGGTACGACGTCACGCTGTAGACGAGGCCTTCTTTCTCGCGGATGCGCTGGAAGAGGCGCGAGGACATGCCGCCGCCGAGGATGAGGTTGAAGAGCGCCGCGGCGTAGCGCTCCTCGACCTGCTGGGGAAACCCGCGCGAGCCGAGGCAGAGGTGGACCTGCTCGAGCTCGCGCTTCTCCCGCAGGATGACGTGCTGATTCGGGCTCGGCGCGGGCCAGCCGCGCTGCGCGGGCGCGCGGTCGTCGGCGGGGAAGGCCCGCTCGAGAAAGCGGACCATCTCCTCCGGCTGCACGTTGCCGGACGCGCAGAAGATCATGTTCGAGGGATGGAACGTCTCCTCGTAGTGGGCGACGATCTGCTCGCGGGCCAGGCGCTGCACGGTCTCCTCGCTGCCGAGAATCGGGCGTCCGAGGGGGTGGTTGGCCCAGAAGGCGGTGACGAAGAGCTCGTGTACGAGGTCGTCGGGCGTGTCCTCGACCATCTTGATCTCTTCGAGAATCACGGAGCGCTCGGACTCGACGTCGTCGGCGCTGAAGCGCGGCGCGGCCACGATCTCGGTGAGGAGGTCGAGGGCCGTGTCGACCTGCTCGTCGAGGACGTGCGCGTAGAACGAGGTGTACTCCTTGCCGGTGAAGGCGTCGACGTCGCCGCCGAGGATGTCGATGACGCGGGCGATGTCGCTCGTGGAGCGCGTGGCCGTCCCTTTGAAGACGAGGTGCTCGAGGAAATGCGACGCCCCGCTGTGCTCCTCGCTCTCCACCGCCGAGCCGCTGCGCAGGTAATAGCCGAGGGCCACCGAGCGGACGTACGGCAGCGTCTCGATCAGGACGGTGAGGCCGGAGGGGAGGATGAGGCGGGTGACGTTCATCAGTTGTTGGTTCTTAGTTCTTGGTTCTTAGTTTGAGAGTATCGCAACCGACAAACTAAGAACTAAGAACTAAGAACCTAAGAACCTAACAACCTATCGGTAGATGATCCCCGCCGCCAGCGTCCTCGCATCCACCTCGGCCTTCAGCTCGTTGTAGGTGAACGTCCACTGGTCGTACTGATCTGCGCCGTTGAGCGAGAGGAGGCTCTTGCCGGTCTTCGGCGGGCGGACGCCGATGAACGGGCCGCCGGCGTAGTCCTTCATCGGGAGGGCGGGGATCGTCGTGGGCGGGGTCTGGGGCCCGGTCGTCGTTTGCTGGTTGATGGGCCGGACGGGCTGCTGGCCCATGGCGGCGGGGACGAGCAGCCAGTCCATCTCGCCGGTCAGCGGATCGGGGATGCCGTCCTTGCCGCCGCGCAGCAGGCGCGGCTGGCGGGCCTTCACCAGCTGGTCCATGCTCACCGGATAGGTTTTGTTCTTGTCGAAGAAGAGCTTGATGGCCCGCGCGTACTGGCGCATGGCGAAGATCGTCTCCTGCTCGCGCTCACGCTGCATGACCGTCGACCAGTACCGCGGCACGGTGTACGCGGCGAAGATGAGGATGATCGTGGCGATGACGATCAGCGCGGCCAGGGTGAAGCCGCGCTCGCCTTTGCTACCACGTGTTGTAGGGCGTTCCATCGAGTCCGTTCCCGGGCGCTTTGCTCTTCACGTCGGCGATGCCCGGCGCGCCGGTGGTGCCGAGCGCCGTCGGATCGACCGGCATGGCGTTCGGGTCGGCCGCGCCGGCGATGTCGGGTTGGGCCTGCACTTCTTCCCACTCGGGCCGTCCTGTGATCGGATCCTTGGGGATGTTGCGCAGGTAGCGCTCCTGCTTCAGCGTGGCGAGGCTGTCGGGGTACTTCTGCTTGTCGGCGTAGTAGTCGTCGATGGCCTTGCGCATCTCGAAGAGGTCGTGGCGGAGGGCCGACTCGCGCGCGCGAGTCTGGGCCCACTTCACGTTGGAGATGGCCACGCCGGCGAGGATGCCGATGATGGTGACGACGACGATGAGCTCGACGAGGGTGAAGCCGCGCTGGAAGGCAGAAGGCAGAAGGCAGAAAGCAGAAGTGCTCCGCTCTGACGTTCGATTTCTGCCTTCTGCTTTCTGATTTCTGCTTTTCATCCGGGTCACCATTCGTTGTAGTGGGTCTTGCCGTCCAGCGCGAGCGCGGTCGACGTCGAGTGCACCTCGAACACGTTGTCGGGCGTGCCGATGCCGGAGGACTCCGGGTCGTCGGTGTCGGAGAGGATCTTCCACTCCTTCTTCCCGGTCATCGGATCGACGAGGTCGCGATCGCGGAGGAGGCGCATGGTCTTGCCGTTGGCGAGCTCGATCGGCTTCGTCAGCGACTCCAGGTCCTTCGGCCACTCGCGCTGGCCGACCAGAGGCGGCTCCTTGAGGCCGTTCGGCCCCTGGATCATGCGCAGCTCGTGGTAGCGGTCCACGGCCTCGGTGATCCTGCGCAGGCGCTCGCGCAGCTCCATCTCCTTCTGGCGGCGGATGCCGAAGGTCAGCACCGGCAAGGCCACGGAGGCGAGGATGCCGACGATGGCCACGACCGTGATCAGCTCCGCGACAGTGAAGCCCCGCTGTCTCATTCGACCTTGGCCTGCCCTCCGGAGATCGACGACGCCACCGCCTCGCCGCGGCCGTTCTTCAGTCCGGCCACGTCGACGACGAGGAAGGTGTCGCCCGTCGTGCCTCCGCGGACGCGCAGCGCGGCCAGGTCGCCGCCGGAAATGAACGTCAGCGGCAGCCCGTCGGAGGAGGTGATGCGGATGCTGCCCTGGTCGCGGTTGATGGTGACGATGGGCGGCTTCTGCGGGTCGTACTTCAGCGCCGGCCCGAAGGAGACGTCGGAGACGTCCATGGCCTGCGGGTCGTAGCGCATCGTGATCTGGTTCGTGCTCAGGCCGGCCACGTCCATGGCCACGAGCGGCCACATCTTCTCCTCGCCCGGCTTGAGCGAGATCTTCGCCGGCTGCGCGGCGATGCGCGGCAGCACGGCCGTCTGCGGCGTGGCCGCGGCGGTGGCCATGATGTCCTTCGTCGGCGCCAGCTCGTTGCTCCCCTGCGGCTTTCCCTGCGGTCCGGGCGGATTCGCGGGCGGCTTATTGAACGGATTGTTCGGCGCGGAGCCTTGCGGAGGCGTGGGCACCGTCGTCGTCCCCGGCACCATCGTGGTCACGTCGCTCTCGAACTGCCCGCTCGCGCGCTGCGTGAACGGATCGGTGTCGACGCGCGACTCGAGACGGGGGGAGACGCCGCGGAAGGTGATGTTGTTCTGAGTGCCGACCCACATCGGAGCCAGATCCTCGTCGGTGATGTCGGGGATGCGGATGATGTGCGGGGTCATGGTGAGCATGACGTCAGTGCGCCGGCGCGAGGACGTGTTCTGGGTGAAGAGACGGCCGATGATGGGGATGTCGCTGAGGAAGGGCGTCTTGGCGTCGGCGTTCTGGTCCGTCTGCTGGATCAGGCCGGCCAGCACGTTCGTCTCGCCGTCCTTGAGGCGGATCGTGTCCTCGATCGTGCGGGTCACGAACGACGGCAGCTTCTGTCCGGCCACTTCCTTGTCGGGACCGAGGTCGGAGACTTCGACGGTGAGCTTGAGCGTGACCTCGCGGTTGTGGTGCACGCGCGGCTCGACGGCGACCTTGATGCCGACGTCCTGGTACTGGTACGACGTCACCGGCGAGACCGCGCCGGCCGCGGTGGTGCCGATGCCGATGGAGTTGAACGTCGACACCGGCACGGGAACGCGCTGGCCGATGTGCAGCGTGGCCTTCTCCCCTTCGGAGATGCGCAGCTCCGGATTGGCCAGCGTCTGCGACTCGCCGACGGACTTGAGAAAGGCGTAGCCGACGGTCGGCAGAACGAACGTCCAGTCACCGCTCTTCAGATTGCGCACGGTGTTGATGTTCACCGGCACGGGGGCGGTGTTGGCGGTGTCGGTCGACGAAGGCGTGGCGGAGAGGATGCCGCTGGGGTTCGGGCCGGTGGCCTGGAGGTAGGCGCCGATGGCCTGCGATCGATCGGCGTCGAGCTGGAGCAGCTCCACGTCGACGACGACCTCGGCCTTGGCCTTGTCGTTGGCCTCGATGATCTTCTCGGCGATGCGCACCGTGTCGGCCGTATCGCGGCTGGTGATGGCGTTGAGGGCCTTGAGCGGGAAGACGATGCGCGCTTCCAGCATCGTGCGCACGACGTAGGTGACCTGCTCGGCGTCGCCGTTCGAGAGGTAGAAGGTGCGGATGACGAGGTCATCGTAGTCGCGGCGGGCATGGGGGTTGTCGGGAGCGACGAGGATGT
>JBKOUP010000113.1:0-7529 GCA_046723495.1 Acidobacteriota bacterium | reverse complement strand
ACGAGCGCCAGATCCAGAAGGCGGTCGTCCGCGTCTCCGACCTCGAGAACCAGGCCGACCGCCTCTACGGCACGGTGATCGCCGACCTCTTCAAGGGGAACGGCAAGAACCCCCTGGAGATCCTCAAGTGGAAGGAGGTCTACGAGGGGCTGGAGGACGCCTGCGACGAGTGTAAGGACTTCACCCATGCCGTAGGCAACGTGCTGGTCAAGAACTCCTGACTCTCCATCGCCGCCATGCCTCCCGGATCCGGCTTCCTCGTTTTCATCATCCTGATCGCCCTCTCGTTCGACTTCCTGAACGGCTTCCACGACGCCGCGAACTCGATCGCGACCGTGGTGTCGACGCGGGTCCTCGCCCCCCAGAAGGCGGTCCTCTGGGCGGCCTTCTTCAACTTCGTGGCCGCCTTCGGCTTCGGCACGGCCGTGGCGAACACGATCGGCAAGGGGATGATCGACATCAAGGTCGTGACCTTCGCGGTGATCTTCGCCGGCCTGATCGGGGCGATCGTCTGGGACCTCATCACCTGGTACTTCGGCCTGCCGACGAGCTCGTCGCACGCGCTGATCGGCGGCTACGCCGGCGCGGCCGTGGCGCGGGCGTTCTCGTTCGACGTGATCCTGCCGTCGGGATGGACGAAGACGATCCTCTTCATCTTCGTCTCGCCGCTGATCGGCCTGGTCGGCGGACTCCTGCTGATGACGGCGACGTTCTGGATCTTCCGCAGCTTCGCGCCGGGCCGGGTGGACAAGTGGTTCCGCCGCCTGCAGCTGATCTCGGCGGCACTGTTCAGCCTCAGCCACGGTACGAACGACGCGCAGAAGACGATGGGCATCGTGGCCGGCGTGCTCTTCACCGCGCATTACATCAAGGTGTTCGAGATTCCGTTCTGGGTCGTGCTCATGGCCCACGCCGCCATCGCCCTCGGCACGCTCGCCGGCGGGTGGCGGATCATCCACACGATGGGCTCGAAGATCACGAAGCTCCAGCCGCAGGGCGGGTTCGCGGCCGAGACCGGCGCGGCCATCGCCATCTTCACGGCCACGCATTTCGGAATCCCGGTGTCGACGACGCATGCGATCACCGGCGCGATCGTCGGGGTGGGCGCGACGCGGCGTTGGTCCGCCGTCCGCTGGGGCGTGGCCGGCCAGATCGTCTGGGCCTGGGTCCTGACGATTCCCGCGGCCGGGATCATCGGCGCGGTGACGTATTGGGGCGTGCGGATGCTGGGCTGGAACTAAATTCCATATACTCCGCGTTTTCCAGACGACTCGAAGATTAAGGACGCCTTCATGAAGCCAGAGATTCACCCGAAATATCAGGAAGTTCCGGTCCACTGCGCCTGCGGCGAGACTTGGACCACGCGCTCCACCCGCAAGGAGCTGCGCATCGAGATCTGCTCGAAGTGCCATCCCTTCTTCACCGGCAAGCAGAAGCTGGTCGACTCGGCCGGACGCATCGACCGCTTCCAGCAGCGCTACGGCAAGAAGCAGCCGGCGGCAGCGGGGGCGAAGAAATAATGTTGCGCTCGTCCTGGACGGGGGCTGCGAAGCTCATCGCCGGTACGTTCAACGCCGCGATGAACGGGCTGACCTCGTCTGAAGGGGCTGCCGACCGCAACGTCGACATGCTCATCGGCGGCCAGGCCGTGCTCGAGGGCGTGATGATGCGCTCGCTGACCGGCTACTCCGTCGCCGTCCGCCAGCCGGGCGGAGGCGTGGCCATCAAGAAGGACAAGCTCGTCTCGCTTGCCAAGAAGTACCCGTTCCTCAAGTTCCCGGTGCTCCGCGGCTCGGTGGTGCTGATCCAGTCGCTGATCCTCGGCATGCGCGCGCTCGACTACTCCGCGAACGTGGCCATGGAGAACGAGGAAGGAAAAAAGGAGATGTCGAGCTGGGCCATCGCCGGCTCGATGTTGATGGCCCTCGTCCTCGGCATCGGCGTGTTCATCCTCGTCCCCCTCGGCCTGACGAACGCCATCCGCCACTACTTCGCCCCGGCCATGGGCAACCTGACCTACAACGTCATCGACGGCGTCCTCCGCGCCCTCTTCTTCTTCGCCTACATCCTCTCCATCTCGTACATGAAGGAGATCCGCCGCGTCTTCCAGTACCACGGCGCCGAGCACAAGACGGTGTACACCTTCGAGGCGAACGAGGAGCTGACGGTCGAGAACGCCCGCACGAAGTCGACGCTCCACCCGCGCTGCGGCACGAGCTTCCTGCTCTTCGTGATGGCCATCTCCATCGTGGTCTTCTCGCTGGTGCCGTCGACGATGCCCTTCGTCGTGAAGTTCCTCGCCCGCGTCGTGCTGATCCCGCTGATCGCCGGCCTCGCCTACGAGGTCATCCGCTTCTCCGCCCGCCACCTGGCCAACCCCGTCTGCCGCGCGCTCACGCGCCCCGGCATGTGGCTCCAGAAGATCACCACGAAGGAGCCTGACGACGCGCAGCTGGAAGTGGCCATCGTGGCCCTGCGCGAGGCGTTGGCGTACGACGTTTTGCAGCCAGAACAAGCGGCCGTGGCCTAGTTGGGCTCTCGGCTATCAGCTCTCGGCTCTTGGGCGCGACTTCCCTGAGAGCCGAGAGCCGACAGCCGAGAGCCTTTTGCCATGTACGAAAAACTCGACGAAATCGAAAAGCGTTACGACGAGCTCCAGCGGAAAAGCTCGGAGCCTGATGTCGTCACCGACGTCGCCGCGTACCGCGACACGATGAAGGCGATCTCCGAGATCTCCGACGTCGTCGCCAAGTATCGCGAGCTCAAGCAGGTGCAGAAGCGCCTGGCCGACGCGCGGGAAATGCTGCGCGCCGACGACGACATGCGCGAGCTCGCGGAGATGGAGATCGCCGAGCTGGAGCCGCAGGAGCCGAAGCTCGAGAGCGAGATCCGCGTCCTGCTGCAGCCGAAGGATCCGAACGACGACAAGAACGTCTTCGTGGAGATCCGCGCCGGCACGGGCGGGGACGAGGCCTCGCTCTTTGCGGCCGAGATCATGCGCATGTACATCCGCTACGCGGAATCGAAGCGCTGGAAGGTCGACGTCACCGACGCGAACTACTCCTCGGTCAACGGCATCAAGGACGCCACGCTGCAGATCGAGGGCGACAAGGTCTACTCGCGCCTGAAGTTCGAGTCGGGCGTGCACCGCGTCCAGCGCGTGCCGCAGACGGAGACGCAGGGACGCATCCACACGTCGGCGATCACGGTGGCCGTGCTCCCCGAGGCCGAGGACATCGACATCCAGATCGCCGAGAAGGACCTGCGCATCGACACCTTCTGCTCCTCCGGCCCCGGCGGGCAGTCCGTGAACACGACGTACTCCGCCGTGCGCATGACGCACCTGCCGACCGGCGTGGTCGTCTCCTGCCAGGACGAGAAGTCGCAAATCAAGAACCGCGCGAAGGCGCTGAAGGTGCTGAAGGCGCGCCTCTACGACATCGAGCGCCAGAAGCGCGAGGCCGAGCTGTCGGCAACGCGCAAAGGGATGATCGGCAGCGGCGACCGCTCCGAGAAGATCCGCACCTACAACTTCCCGCAGGACCGCGTGACCGACCACCGCATCGGCCTGACGGTGCACAACCTCCCCGAGGTGATGAATGGCGGGTTGGACGTGATCATCGAGCCGCTGATCTCGCACTTCCAGGCCGAACGGCTGCGGGAGGCGGTGGAGGCGCGGTAAGCTGCCGGCCCATGAAAGCCGGCATCGACAAGATCCTCAAGCTCCCCCAGGCCCAGTACCTCGACTCCCTCCTCCCGCCCCGCGACGCGCTCCTCGCCCGGATCGAGGAGTACGCGGCGCAGCACGGGCAGCCCATCGCCGACCCCGAGGTCGCGCAGGCGATGCGGGTGCTGCTGCGGGCGAAGAGGCCGCGGCACGTCGTCGAAGTCGGCACGAACGTCGGCTACTCCGTGATCGTGATGGGACGCGAAGTCGGGGCGGGGGCAATCGTCGAGACGATCGAGTTGGACAAGAGCATCCTCGCCGTGGCGAAGAACTTCGTGGCCGAGGCGAGTCTCCTCTGCGACGTGCGCTTCCATCAGGGCGCGGCGCTGGAGGTCCTGCCGACGCTTGCCGGTCCGTTCGACTTCGCCTTCATCGACTGCGTCAAGACCGAGTACGAGGGCTACCTCGACCTGCTCCTGCCGAAGATGGAGCGCGGCGCGCTGATCGTCTGCGACAACCTGCTGTGGGGTGGGAAAGTGGCCGAGGGGGTGCGGGACGCCTCGACCGATGCGCTGCGGGCGTTCAACGCGCGCATCACCACCGATCCGCGCCTCACGACCACGATCGTGGCCGTGGGCGACGGATTCGGTGTGTCGGTGGTGAACTGAGCTACTTGCCGCCCTTGACCGGCGCGGCAGCCAGGGCCTTGACTGTCCCCTTGATCGGGACCGTCACGACGGGGTTCATCTTGTCGCTGGTGTAGATCTTGACGGTGCCGTCGAGGTCGCCCGGCTTGCTGTCCTTGGCGAGCTGCAGGGTGACTTCGTAGTCGCCCTTGTTCGCGCCCGGCTTGACCGAGGTCATGACCGTGGAGATCGACGACTCGGCCTTCGTAACCATGAAGCTCTCCGGCGTCTTCGTGTCGTTCGAGTGCACGAGGATCGACCGCGTCGCGGCCGAGTCGCTCGGCGAGACTTCGCCGAAGTTCACGCCGCCCGGCGGGTCGACGCGCAGCGTCGGCCGGACCACGCCGGAGATGCTGACCATGTACTCCGGCTGGTGCTTAGAGTTCGTGACGATGCGGATCTTGTCGGCCAGCGGGCCGATCTTGGCGTCGGGGCCGCCGACGGTGATGTTCACCTTGTACTGGTTTTGGCCGGCGCGGCCGACGTTCGGGACGATGTCTTCCTTCTTCTCGATCTTGGAGAACGTCGCCTTCACCCAGTCGCCCGGGACTTCGATGTTCTTGATCTCGAACGGCTCGTCCTCTTCGGAGTAGATCGTGACCGTCTGCGTGTCGGCGTCGCCCTGCAGGAGGTTGAAGCGCGTGAAGCCGGCCGGATAGGCCTCGACGTACGGCTTGACGATGGCGTGGATCGTCAGCTGCGCCGTCGGCGTGTTCGGGTCGTTCGTCTCCAGCGTCACGCTCTTGGCGATCGGTCCGGCGAACGCGGTCGTGTCGACGTGGGCCGTGACCTTGCCCGTCGCGCCCGGCTTGACGACCTTGTCGAAGTCGGTGACGGTGCAGCCGCAGCCCGGCTTGGCGGCGATGATCTGCAGGTCGGCGTCGCCGGTGTTCTTCACCAGGAACGCCCACTCGAGCTTGTCGCCCTTCGGGATGGTGCCGTAATCCTTGACCGGCTCGACGATGGTCAGGCGCGGTGCCTTCTCCTCGTCGGCGGCCGCGGCCTTCGCCTGCGCCGTCGCGGCCTTGCTCGCTCCTTCAGTATCTTTCGCCATTGCCGACTTCTTGCTGTCCGCGGCCATGGCGCAGGCGGCGAAGAGGCCGGCCATCACGACCGCCAGAAAACGCTTCGATGACATCAGAGATCCTCCTGTTGAACGACGATGTAGGTTCGTGCTGGACTTCGATTCGCAACATTGATCTGCCATGGTGTCATTCCGACACGGAAAGGTCGCGATGCCCCACGTCAAAGAACTCCCTCGGATCAAACGGGTCTACCTCATCGGCATCGGCGGGACGGCCATGGCCTCGCTGGCCGGGATGCTCAAGGAGCGCGGCTACGAGGTCGGCGGCTCGGATGAGCACGTCTACCCGCCGATGTCGACGTATCTCGAGCGACTCCACATACCGGTGCTCGAGGGCTATACGAAAGAGCACCTCCTGACGTTCCGTCCCGACCTCGTCGTCGTCGGCAACGTGGCCTCGCCGGCGAACGCCGAGGCCGCCGCCACGGTCGAGCTCGACCTGCCGTACACCTCGATGCCCGAGGCCATCTACGAGCTCTTCATCAAAGGAAAGCACTCCATCGTCGTCACCGGGACGCACGGCAAGACCACGACGACGTCGCTCATGGCCTGGATCCTCGAGGCCGCCGGCCGCGATCCGAGCATGGTTGTCGGCGGAATCCCGATCAATTTCAACCACAACTACAAGCTCGGCAGCGGCGCGGAGTTCGTCATCGAGGGCGACGAGTACAACACAGCGTTCTTCGACAAGGGACCGAAGTTTCTGCACTACGGCGCGAACACGCTCATCGTCAACAACATCGAGTTCGATCACGCCGACATCTACGCCGACCTCGGCGCGATCATCGAGGCCTTCCGCAAGGCCGTGCGCGCCGTCGCCGTGGAGGACACGATCATCGCCAACGGCGACGACGCCGACGTCGTCTCGCTGCGCGGCGACGCGCGCGCGCGCTGGCTGACTTTCGGCTGGCAGCGCACGCGCGACATCGTCGCCACGGACGAAGAGCTCACGCCCGAGGGGACGTCGTTCACGGCGTGGTGGGAAGGGAAGGAGTGGTTCCGCTTCCACACCACGCTGGGTGGACGGCACAACGTGCTCAACGCTCTCGCCGACATCGCCGCGGCGCGGCTGCGCGGGCTGTCGGCCGAGGAGATCCAGAAAGGGCTCGCGTCGTTCCAGGGAATCAAGCGGCGGATGGAAGTGCGCGGCGTGGAGCGCGGCGTGACGGTGATCGACGACTTCGCCCACCATCCCACCGCGATCGCCACGACGCTCGACGGCGCGCGCAAGCGCTATCCGGGGCGGCGCCTCTGGGCGCTCTTCGAGCCGCGCTCGATCTCGTCGTCGCGCAAGGAGTTCGAGAGCGGCTACGCCGATGCCTTTCGGCAGGCCGACCGCGTCGTCATCGGCCCGATCTTTCATCGCGATCGCTACGAAACGCGCTACGGGCTCGACAAGATGATGTCGGTGCCGGCCATCCTACAGAGCCTCGACGGCCGCGGCGTGCAGATCGACGACTTCGACGAGATGGCGCGCTACGTCGCGTCCGAGGCGAAGGACGGCGACGTCGTCATCGTCATGTCATCGGGCGCGTTCGGCGGGGTGCACGAGAAGATTCTCGAGCGGCTGCGCGCGACGGACTGACGGCAGCCGGTAATAGCGCGCGATGCAGCGGTTCGAGTCCTGGTTCGGATCGCTGTGGAACATGTCGATGCCGTGGACGAGCTCGGGCCCGGGCACGATGGTCTCGCCGCGGCGGAGGCGGGCATCGTCGTCGTCGAGGAGCTTCGCCAGCGCGCGCTCGGCGGGGATGGCGCGGATGTTCTGGACGACGGTGAAGAGCGCCACGGCGATGGCGGCGGCGACGACGATCCGCTTCGGCTCGAACGCCGAGCCCCAGATCGCCGCCGCGGCGACGACATAGAAGTGGACGACGATGAGCGCGCGCGGCGGCAGGTGCTTGCCGAGAGCGAGGAACGACGCGGCTTCGGAGGCGACGATGCACGCGGTCACGAGCAACGCGCTGAAGAGCAGCCCGCGCCGGCTCGTGCGCCGCGGCGCGGCGAGCGACGCCGCGGCGAAGACGACGAGGAGCTGCGCGCCGGAGCCGACGATCTCGCCGCCGGCGTCGTCGTACGCGGCGCGCAGCAC
>JBKOUP010000238.1:0-7304 GCA_046723495.1 Acidobacteriota bacterium | reverse complement strand
AACGCGCAGTGGGATCCGTTCGCGCCCGCGACGGCGGCGTCGAATCACCGCCGCTACGCGCTGATCCTCGACGACTTCCGCGCCGCGCAGCTGGTCGACAAGGTCTCCCCAAACGCCCCCACCCTCATCGAGCGCCGCTTCAACGAAGGGCGCGAGATCCCCGAGGCGCGGGTGAAGGCGATGCTCGAGCAGATCGTCGCCTCACCGCTGGTGCCGCGCGTGGCGAAGCTGATCGAGAAGCGACTGGGACGTCCGCTCGAGCCGTTCGACGTCTGGTACAACGGCTTCCGCTCCAACGCAACCTACACCGACGCGCAGCTGACCGAGATCACGCGGAAGAAGTACCCCACCGCCGACGCGTACAAGGCCGACATGCGCCGCATGTTCGAGCAGCTCGGCTTCTCCGCCGAGCGCGCGCAGATGCTGGCCAACAACATCATCGTCGACCCGGCGCGCGGCTCCGGCCACGCCATGGGCGCCGGACGCCGCGACGATCATCCGCACCTGCGCACGCGCGTGGGCAACGACGGGATGGACTACAAGGGCTACAACATCGCCGTGCACGAGATGGGGCACAACGTCGAGCAGACGTTCTCGCTCAACTCCATCGACTACTACATGCTCGCCGGCGTGCCGAACACCGCCTTCACCGAGGCGCTGGCCTTCGTCTTCCAGAACCGCGACCTGGAGCTGCTCGGGCTGGCCAGGCCGTCGCCGGAGTCGCGCGCGCTGCAAACGCTCGCCGATTTCTGGGGCGCGTACGAGAAGTGCGGCGTCTCGTTGGTCGACATGGAGATGTGGCACTGGATGTACGACCATCCGAACGCCACGGCCGCGGAGCTGAACGCGGCGGTGGTGCAGATCGCCAAGGACATCTGGAACCGCTACTACGCGCCGATCTTCAAGAAACGCGACGTGACGCTTTTGGCCGTGTATGCGCACATGGTCGACGGCCGCCTCTACCTGCCCGACTACGCGATCGCGCACATGATCGCCTTCCAGATCGAGGAGCAGATGGAGCGTGCCACGTCGATCGGCACGGAGTTCGAGCGGATGGCGCGCTTCGGCAGCGTGACGCCCGACCTCTGGATGAAGAACGCCACGGGGGCGCCGGTCGGGCCGGAGGCGCTGCTCAAGGCGACGAGTCGCGCCGTCGTCACGACGGCCGAAGAGGCGCCGTCCCGGCGCCGATGAGGCGGCGAGACGACGCTGCTACGGCCGGCGCGGACGCCGGCGCGACTGCATACGCTTACTTCTTCGGCAGCGCCTCGAGGTTGATCGAGATGGCCACGTCGTCGGCGAGCAGGAAGCCGCCGTTGTCGAGGGCCTTGTTCCAGTTGATGCCGTAGTCCTTGCGGTTCAGCTTCGTCTCCAGCTGGAAGCCGGCGCGCTCGTTGCCCCACGGATCCTTCTGAAAGCCGAGGAACTCGACCGGGAGCGTGACGCGCTTGGTCACGCCGCGCATCGTCAGATCGCCGGTGACGTTGTAGACGTTCTTCTCCTTCGACGAAGCGATGGCCGTCGACTTGAACCGGATCTCGGGATTCTTCTCGGCGTCGAAGAAATCGGCCGAGCGGAGATGCTTGTCGCGGTCGGCGATGCCGGTATCGACCGATGCCGTCTTGATCGTGAACTCCACCGACGACGCCGCGGGGTTGGCGCGGTCGAGACTGACGTTGCCGGCGAAGTCGTCGAATTTGCCGCTGACCTTGCTCATCATGTGGCGGACCGTGAAGGTGGCCTGCGAGTGCGGGCGATCGACGACGTACGTCTGCGGGTCGGCGAGAACGGTGGCTGCGGTGAGGGCGAGTGCGAGAGCGATTGCAAAGCGTTTCAAGTGTTGACCTCCATGTTCAGTGTGGCGTTGATTCCCTCGCGCGTCCGGTCGAGGAGCTCGATCAGCTGCGCGATGTCTTTCTTGCCGAGGTGGTGAAGGGCGCGGTCGCCGGCGGCGCGCACCGGCTCGTCGAGCCTGGCCAGCAGCGCCAGGCCGGCCGGCGTGATGCGGCAGAAGACCTGGCGGCGGTCGGTGGCGCAGCGCTCGCGGGCCACGAGCTTCTTCCTCTCCAGGCGATCGATGAGGCGGGTGATGCCGGGCGTCTGCTCGATCATGCGCTCGGCGATCTCCAGGGTCGGCAGCCCCTTCTCGCCGGCGCCGCGAAGAATGCGCAGGACGTTGTACTGCTGGCCGGTGATTCCCTGGCGCCCGATGACGGCGTCGACGAGACGGTTGACCATGTCGGCCGTGCGCAGCAGGGCCACGGTGGCTTCCTGCGAGGGCGAGGGGAAGGGGCGGGTCTGCTTGATCTCCTTGAGGATGGGCATCGCGGTCATTACGCTACTGCTCAATAGTTGATTAGTCAAGTAAATTCCCGGCAAACGCTACAATTCCATCCATGTTTCCGAAGGACTTTGCCGATCTCCTGAACCGCCGCGGCCGGAAGCTGCTCGAAGGCAACGGCGGTGTCGACGCCTTCCGCCGCCGCGGCGCCACGCCGATCGCGCTGTTCGAGAACGTCATCGACGACGCCGTGGCCCGCCGCTGCATCGCCGCGCTCGACCAGGCCATGTACCCGCTGCTGAAGCGGATGCACACGCCCATTCCGCGCGAAGCGGTGACGGAGATGGCGGAGAACTACGGCGAGTCGCTGGGCAAGACCGTGCGCGTGCGCACGGTTACGTTCAACTCGCCCGACTCGCAGGCGCTGCGCGCCGCGGAGACGATCGGACTGGCGGCCATGCTGACCTCCGACTCGTTCCGCCGCTTCGCCGAGGCCGTCGTCGGCGGGCCGCTGCGCCGCGACCACTGGGGCCGGCAGGTCATCTGCTACGAGCCCGGCGACTACAGCGGGCCGCACAACGACCACCATCCCGAGCACGAGGGATCGCGCAACGGCTTCGTCGACGTCCATGTCATGTTCTCGAACGACGCCGTCGCCTCGCAACTGCTGGTGTACGAGGAGCACGGATTCCTGTCCCGGAGCCACGAGGTCGCGGGGCGGAGCGGGATCGCGGTCTACCGGCTGCCGTTCTGGCACTACACGACGCCGCTGATTGCCCGCCCAGGACGGGAGGCCGAGGCGCGGCGGTGGCTGCTTTTGGGGTCGTTCGACTTCGATCCGCCGCCGAAAAAGCTGCGGTACCGTTGACAAAAACGAACGTTCGTTCTATTTTGTAAGCATGAACGCCTACGACGACGACTTCAACCCCAAGTTCGTCTACTTCGCCTCTGCCGCCGGCAACGTCGCCACCCACGTCGACGAGGCCATCCGCGCCTGCTCCGGCGGCTCCGCCCCGGTTGGCCGCGAGTTGGTGATCGAAGAGCTCGGCACGCCCGCCCCAGGCACGATGCGCATCGACCTCTGGGTCGAACGCGCCGACGACGCCGGCCGGACGTACGGCTTCCTCTGCTCGAGTCCCAACGGCGCGGCGCCCTATGCCCGCGGCGAGCGAACGGTCGTATGAAAGGCCAGCGCACCCGCGCCAGCATCCTCGACCGCGCCGTCGATCTCGCCTCGGTCGAAGGCCTCGAAGGGCTGACGATCGGACGCCTCGCCGAGGAGCTGCAGATGTCGAAGAGCGGCCTCTTCGCTCACTTCGGCTCGAAGGAGGACCTGCAGCTCGCCGCGATCGAGGCGGCCGGCCAGCGCTTCATCGACACGGTCGTGCGCCCGGCCCTCTCCGCCCCGCGCGGCTACCCGCGGCTGGTGGCGATCTGTCACTCGTGGCTCGACTACGTACGGCGGCGCGTGTTTCCCGGCGGCTGCTTTTTTGCGGCGGCGTCGTTTGAATTCGATGGACGTCCCGGGCCGGTGCGCGACGCGGTGGCGAAGCAGATGGATGATTGGTTCGGCGCGCTGGAGCGCGCCATCCGCATGGCCAAGGATGAGGGGCACCTCGAGCCGGACGTCGATCCGGCGCAGCTGGCGTTCGAGCTGAACGCGCTCTTTTTCGGGGCGAACTTCGCCTACAACCTGCGGCACGACGAGGAGGCCTTCGCGCGGGCGCGGCGGGCGATCGAGCAGCGGCTGGAGTCGGTCAGGAGCGGCGAGACGCCGCTGCTACGGCCGGCGCGGATGCCGGCGCGACACGCCGATTTCGTCGATTAGCGGAGGCGCTGGGCGAGCAGCCATCTTGCGAGGTCGGCGCTGCCGTACGCGATGTCCCACACGTCGTGCCCCGCCCCGCGCACCTCGGTGTAATGCACGAGGTCGCCGGCGTGCTCGAGCGCCGCGACCATGCGCCGCGACTGGCTGACGGGGATGACGTCGTCGTCCGAGCCGTGCCACACCCACACGGGCTCGCGTCCGATGGCCTGCGCCAGCGTCGCGTACGGGTCCTTCGCGCCGACGATGCGGGCGATGTCCGGCGGCGGATCGCTCGGGAAAGGATCGTCGGGCTGGCGCACGACTTCGCCCGCCACCGGCACGATGGCCGCGAAAAGCTTCCGATGCCGGGCCATGTACCACACGCCCGCCCCACCCATCGACACGCCGGTGAGGTAGACGCGGCGGCGGTCGCCGCGGAACTCGCGGATGCTCTGCTCCAGCGCGGCCAGGGCCTGCTGCTCCTCTTCGCCGTACCACTCCTCGCCGAAGCGGCACTGCGGAAAGACGACGACGGCTTTGTAGCGATCGGGGTGCTGCTCCAGCGCCGGCCCGAGTCCGAGGGAAAGCTGGCGGAGGTTGTCATCGCCGCGCTCGCCGCTGCCGTGCAGAAAGAGGATGACCGGCCAGCGGCGCAGGCGCGTGTAGTGCGCCGGCAGCCAGACGCGGTATTTGAAGGTGTGGCCGTTGACGACGACGCTGCGCTCCAGCGTGCGCGGCGGCGTGCCGCAGTTGATCACGCAGGTGCAGGCGGTGAGGAGGGTGAGCGCGAGAACGGCGGTGGTTCGGCGCACTACTCGAAGAGGTCGTACTCGACGGCCGGTGCGGGCTCGACGTCGGAGCGCCACGTCTCGAAGACGTAGAGGTCCCAGTGGAGGAGGAAGACTTCGCGCGACATCTCCCAGCGCGCGTTCAGTCCGGGCGCGAGGCCGCGCTTGTCCTCCTTCGTCAGATGGCCGAGGTTGTAGATGATGGTCTGGCGCTGCCGGTAGCCGGCGCGGGAGCAGAAGAAGTTGAGGGCCGCCTCGATCTTGAAGCGCTCTTGGTAACGCAGCGGCACGGTGTCCCACACGAAGCGGCGCATGACCCGGATGCCGGAGAGGACGGGGCCGAATTTCATCTGCAGATGGATGAAGTTGCGGATCGGGCCGCGGTTGCGGACGCCGATGTTCATGTCGCATTCGTCGCGGAGAACGGGTCCCAGGAGCGAGCTGATGTGCTCCTGGGTGAGGTGGAACATGTCGCCGTCGACGAAGAAGAGGAGGTCGTGGCGGGCGTAGTCGACGCCCATGCGCATGGCGTAGCCCTTGCCGCGGTTCTCGCGCAGAGCAATGGTGGTGACGCGGTCGAAGGCCCGGGCGATCTCGACGGTACGGTCGGTGGAGCCGTCGCTGACGACGATGATCTCGTCGATGAGCTCGCAAGCGGTGAGGACGTCGAGGACCTCAGCGATGGTCTTTTCTTCGTTGTAGGCGGCGATGATTGCCGATATCCCCACGCGTTCTCCTCAGGCCGGGATCGGTTGCAACCGGCAGACCATAGCACACCCTTTGCAATTTCTCTTCGCGTGAACAAACGCTCTTTACTGCTCGCTTCGTTGTTGACCGGACTGTGCATCGCCCTGGCCGCGGTGACGCTGGCGCTCTCGGGCTGCAGCGCGCTGCAGAACCTGAATATCGTGAATCCGACGTATAGCCTCCGCAACGTCGACCCGCACCTGAACCTGGCCATACCGCCCTCGATGGATTTCGACCTGACCGTGGGAGTGGACAATCCGAACCCGGTGGGGCTGCGCCTCGACCAGTTCGATTTCAATCTCTTCGTGAACGGCAACAACATCGCCAACGGCACGACGTACGACCGCGTGCAGATCCCCGCCCGCGGCCTCGGCGACGTGCGCGTGCGAACGCACGTGTCGTACGACAACGCCAAGGCAATCTTCCGCCAGGTGGCCGACCTGATCCAGGGGAACCGCGCCCGCTACGAGATTCGAGGGAACGCGGCGTACGACACGCCGGTGGGACGGATGACGTTTCCGGTCAGCGTGATGAGGTAGGGGTCGGGTCGGGCTGCTCTTTCGGCAGGTTCCACTTGGCCAGCGTCTCATCGAGCATCCGCCGGATCTCTTCGGGAGACTTGCCTTCCATCTCGCGTGACAGTCTTTCGCGCGCCTGCCGCATGAATTCGACGGCGTGGAAGCCAGGGATGATGATGTCGTCGTCCTTCACCATAAGCCTGTGACCTCGATTGGCGTTCGGATCTCCAGTTGCTGATACCCCCACGCCTGATTAACGGAATTGTAGCGGCGAATCTTCGGCAGATTCACGATGTGACGAAAATTCCAGCTCACGAGCACATCAACTTTCGCGACTGTGGCAAGCGCAATGTGTTCCGCATCCGCCCGGCTTGCTTCGCCCACTGCTCCCGCTTCGATATAGCGGGTGCGAGATCCAGCGATTCCGTTGTCGCGTTGATCACTTCCTTCGGAAGCTCATTGATCAGGTCGCGCACGAACTGCGGCGCGGGTTCGAGCTCGCGGAGCGTGAGGTCAGAAATAACCAACCGCGCCTCACCGCGGCGAAACGCCTCGAACAGCCGCCACGTCTGCTCGCGAAACTCATGATCGAAGTATCCTCCGACCATCGACGTATCGACATAAATCCTCTGCACCCGCCGAGAATACCTCGGCCGTTACTGCCGCACGTTCTTCGTCACCTCGATCGTATCCGCCACGTCAACCCGCCGGTGGGACGGATGACGTTTCCGGTCAGCGTGATGAAGTAGGGTCCTGCTTCTGCTCCTGGAGCTTCTGCCAGAGCTCCGATTTGGCGAGCTCGTCGTGGAGCATCCGCTGGATCTCGTCGAACGATTTCCCTTCGATCTCTTTGTTGATCTTGTCGCGGATCTCGCGCATCAACTCGACCGCCTTGACGGGCGGGCCTTCAATTTCTGTTTTCATGGCGGACGATCTCCACTGGCGAGTAAATCCCCAGAACAGGATACCCGAGGCGTGCATTGATGACGTTGTATCCGCGGATTTTTGCGGTGTTGACGATGTCGCGGAAGTTCCAGCTCACGAGCATATCGACGCGCGCAATGACAGCGGTGGCGATATGGAGGGCATCGATGTGCATGCTGGCTCTGATGACGCCTTCGCTGAGGTAGAGAGCTGCGAGCACCTCCGCTTCAGGTGAGGAG
>JBKOUP010000312.1:0-17214 GCA_046723495.1 Acidobacteriota bacterium | reverse complement strand
GTTGAGAAGAGCTATCTTCAGATGGGCATATTCGGCAGCGACCGAGAAGGAGATGGGAGCCACCTCAAGGAGGCTCAGGAAGCGATTCACATCGGACCAATTGCCCTCGACGTCCTCTGATTTCGTTGCGCCGTAATAGAGCTCTCCGGCGACAATGATCGATGTGATAACGGCGTCGGACCTGACGCGGAGTGATCGATTCAGCAGACGCTGATCGCCCGCTATGATCAGAAAACAGTGGTTCGTATCGAGCAGCAGCAATCGTTAAAACTTGGTCGGGAGACGCGTCGCTTCGACAAATGCGATGATTTCTTCGAGATCGTCGCCATGCCATCGGAGGTTCGCACGTTTGATTTTCTCCCCAAACGTCAAAGGGCGGGGCTTTCGCACGCGTTTCGCCGCCGGTTTCGCGTGAGATTTCTTGCTGAGCTTGGCGCTTGTCGCTCTCGTCATCTCGCTCCATTCTAAAACGTTTTCAAATATTCGATCAGCGCCCGCTGCTCTTCCGGCGTCAACCGTGAGCCGAAGTAGTGGCCGTGGTCCTCGATGAAATCGGGCGCGCCGTTGAGGGCGAGCAGTTTCTCGGCCGGGTCCTTCGCCTTCATCAACTCGACGACGTCGCGGAGCGCGATCGTGCGCAGGTTGATGTTGGCGAAGAGATCGACCGGCGTCCCTTTCGGGATTTTCAGCTTGATCGGGCCGGCTTGCAGCGTGCTGTCGACGCTCGTGCGCTTGATCGATTTCTCGCCCTCCCGCAGCGATGGGTCGAACATCTTGTGCATCGCGTCTTCGAAGGCGTCGACGCGCGCGGCGATCGACGGATCGGTCGTCCGCTTGCCGACGGAGTTGTTGTGCAGCAGCGGCGCGCTCGCCCACACCGCGATCAGCGAGGGGGGGCGGTAATAGCCGTGGCCTTTCGGGATCGTGAAGCGGATCCGCTTCGACGGATCGATCGGGTTGACCAGCGTCACCGTGCCGGGCGACGGCATCTCCTTGTAGGTCTTCGACGAGAAATCCTGCCAGATGTGGCCGGCGCCGGCGTTCGTTCCCATCGTCCGCTTGATGTTCGTCCCGATGTTGAAGCGCCAGTCGTCGCACACCACGGGATAGCGATTGTCGTCGGAGAGGAAATTGCCGGCCAGGAAGTCGGGCTGGCCGACGAGCTCGACCCACTTCGCTTTGTTCGCGGGATCGTGCTTCGTCTTCTCGTCGAGGCCGGGCGGCAGCTTGCTGGAGTGGCAGCGCGCGCAGTTCTCGGCGAAGAGGCGGCGGCCGAGGGGAAGCGCGCTGGCGTTGATGTACTGCGATGGCAGCTGGAAGCCGTGCTGGGAGTCGAGGAACTTCGCCGCGTTCGGGATGCGGGCCATCGTCTGCTTGAAGTCCTGGCAGTCCGTTGCGGCCTTCTCGATCACGAACGGCGACTGATTCTTGCTGAGGCCGAGCAGCACGTCCTCCGCGTCCATGCGCATCGCCCCGCACGTGCCGATGTTCACGTAGACCCGCATGGCCGCGCCGACCGCACCGATCGAGTCCGCGCCGTCCTTCAGAATGTGCGGCACTGCCCGCGTCGTGCCGTCGTTCATCGTCTCCACGTGTGTCGGGCGCCACGACGTGATCGCGTAGATGCCGTTGATCGTGTTCGGATTGTCGATCCAGTCGAGGCTCGGCCGCGACGTGTCCGACGTCCCCGGCTGCTGCGTCTCGTACATGTGCCAGAGGAAGTCCGACGGCGTCATGTGCCCTTCGAACATCCGCCCTTCGCGCAGGTACTGATTGCCGATCGAGCCGGAGAGGTTCTCCCACTTTGGATTGACCGGATCGGCGGGCGGCGCGACCGGGTTGAAGGCGATGTGGCAGACCCCGCACGTCATGCCGACGAGGTAGGGCGGCTCGTACTTCCGCGGATCGCGGAAAAACTCCTCCGCGTTCCAGCGCCTTCGGTCGAACTTCGGATTCGGCGAGAGGCGCAGGCCGATGACACCGGACGCGTACGGGTCGTCGCATTGGTCGAGATAAAGGCCGTAGGCATCGGGTGTCGACGACGGCCGGCAGCCGGGATCGTTGATCACGCCGAGGTCGGCGAAGCGGCGGTTGCGAGCGCGGGAGTCGATGAAGTGCAGCAGCGTGAAGATCACGTGCTGTCCCGTGGCCGCTTCGATGTTCGCCGTCTTCTTCTCCAGCGCGCGCCAGAAAAACGGATTCCCGCCTGTGTTCGGCTTTCCGTTGTACGTCGATGGATCGCCGCCCTCCCACAGGTACCACGTGCAGAGCCCGTCGACGAGATCGGGGGCGTTGCCGGTCTGCTTGGCGAGGTAATCCGCCGGAATCTCGCCGGGGATGCCACTGCACGTCTTCGTGTAGCCGGCGAAGCGCGTGTGTGGGTCGGGCAGGGGCGTCAACCGTTCGCGACATCCGGCCAGCAGCGTCAACGCAAGGATGGACATCGTGCGCGCGCTTCTCATGCCGTCGTGACCCCGATCACCAGGAATTGTAGCCGGGGTCAGTTCGCGGATCGATGGGCGCGCCTACATTGGCCGCGACTTGGAGGTGCTCCAATGAAGCCGAATCTCATCCTCGTACCGACAGACTTCAGCGAGCCCGCGGCGCACGCGCTGCGCTTTGCCGGCCGCCTCGCGGAGCGTTTCGGCGCGACCGTCCGGCTGATGTACGCCGACTACTTCGTTCCGCCGGTCGACTTCTCCGCCAGCGCCGCCGTCGAGTACGCGCTGACCAGCGACGAGGCCGCGGACGAAGCGAAGAAGCACCTCATCCGCATTGCCAAGGAGATCCTGCCGAAGGGCGTCGCCTTCGAGACGCGCGTCATCATCGACTCGCCCGTTCCGGCCATCATCGACGAAGCTCGCAACTGCCACGCCGACCTGGTGATCATGGGGACGCACGGCCGTACGGGATTCCGGCGGCTCGTGGTCGGCTCCGTCACCGAGTCGGTCATGCGCGTGATCAACGTCCCGCTCATCGCCATCAGCCCGCTCACGGACGAGCGGCGGATCACCGCGTCCCTCTCGCGCGTCGTCTGCGCGGTCGACTACTCGCCCGAGTCGCGCGATGCCCTGCGCGTTTGCGCCGCGCTCGCCGACGCGCCGCTGTCGAAGATCGTCGTCGTGCGCTGTTTCGACACCGAAACGCCGCAGGAGGCCGCCGACGAGATCGTCCGCCTGCAGGAGTGGACGCCGGAGGACCTCGTCGACCGCTGCACGTACAAGCTCCTCCCCGCCGACCACCCGGCCGAGCAGGTCGTCGAGCTGGCCAAGCTCCTCTACGCCGATCTGATCGCCGCCGGCTGCACGGCGAAGGGGGGACATACGGCCGAGCGCATCGTGCCGCGGAGCAACTGCCCGGTGCTCGTCGTCAACGAGATGGCCGTGCTCAACGCCGCTGCGACGGCCGAGCTAGCCATCGCGTAAATCGAGTGCTGAGAGGTTGAAATGTGGGGCGGGATTCATCCCGCCCGCGCGGACTGAAGTCCGCGCCACACATGCCGAGAGATCCTTCGTTTCACTCAGCACTTTCACCCGTAGCGTGACTGACGTCACACCCCGTTGTGCCCAGAGTCATCCGGCTCCCCTTGCGCGCCGCGCATCATGAAAACCACGGAGGTGCAGCCATGTGTCTCGGCATTCCGGGCCAGGTCATCGAGGTCAACGGCGACGTCGCCAGCGTCGACTTCTGGGGCGTGCGCAAGGACATCAAGCTGGAGATCCTCGAGACGCCGGTCGTTCCCGGCGACTACATCGTGAACCACGCCGGCTACGCCATCCGGCGCATCGAGCCGGCCGACGTCTTCGACACCTTGGCCATGTACGAGGTCGTCCTCTCCGAGGCCGGCGAAGATCCGATCCTGGCGGAGCTCACGTGCGAGCTCGAGCTCGAAACGGTGTGAACATGACGGCGCCGATCCGCGTCGCGCTCCTCACCTCGGGCCACGCTCCGGCCATCGAGCCGCTCCTCGGCGATCCCGAGCGCGGCGCCGTCTACGACATCGTCTGCGTCCTCGGCAGCGAGACCGAGCTCGAACAGGCTCCCCTGCTCGAGGCCGCGAAGATCCCCCTCGTCCTCCGCCCCATCCACCGCATCCTCGGCGAGCGCGATCTCTCCCTACGCAACCTCCGGGCCCGCGAGGAGTACGACCGGGAGACGGCGGAGATCCTGAAATCCTTCCAGGCGGACTGGGTGGTCCTGGCCGGCTACCACTACATCGTCACCGAGCCGCTGCTGGCGCTCTTCCCCGACCACGTCATCTCCCTTCACGAGGGCGACCTCACCCTCGTCGACGAGAACGGCCGCCGCCGCTACACCGAGCTCCACTCCGTCCGCCGGGCCATCTTCGCCGGCGAGCGCGAGACGCGCAGCTCGCTCTTCTTCGTCACCGATCGCGTCGGCGAAGGGCCGCTGTTCCTTCTCAGCCGGCCGTACCCCGTCGCGGAGATCGCCGCGGACGGCTTGGCCTGGGGCGCCTACGATCTCGTCAACGACTACGTCAAAGTCCACCGCGACTGGATGGTGCGCAGCGCCTGGGGCGAGATGATCGCCCGAGGCATCGGCTTCATTGCCGCCGGCACGATCCGCGTGGCCAACGACGTGGCCTGGGTAGACGGCGTTCCCGGTCCCTGCCGCATGGGCGAAGCGCCGCGCGCCTGCCACGTGCTCAAGGGCGAGATCGAGCGCGGCATCCCCGCCACCTGCCCCTTCATCGAATCGTGAGGCCGGCCATGACAACCTTCGAGCTCGACTACGCTCCCCATCCCGCCGTCGTGTGGGAGATCACGCGTGCCTGCGGACTGCACTGCCAGCACTGCCCGATGGGCGCCGAGCCGCAGCGCAGCCCGCTGGAGCTGTCGACGTACGAAGGCTACAAGACCATCGACCAGATCGCGGCGCTGGAGCCGTCGCGCTTCGTCATCAGCGGCGGCGATCCGCTCGAGCGCGAGGACGTGTTCCAGTTCATCGAGTACGCGCAGCGCCGCGGCCTCGATCCCGCCCTGGCCCTGAGCCCGACGGCGGAGCTGACCCAGCAGGCCGTCGGCATGATGGCCCGCAAAGGCGCCTCGCGCATCGTCATGAGCATCGATGACACCACGCCGCTGCGCCACGACGCGCTGCGCGGCATCCCCGGCACGTTCGCGGCCACGCTCGACGCCGTCGCCTGGGCGCGCGAGGCCGGCATGGCCGTGGAGATCAACACCCTCGTCTCGCGCCGCAACGCCGCGCATCTCGCCGAGTTGCTGGAGATGATCGTCGCCCTCCGCGCCGAGTTCTGGAATCTCTACTTCCTCGTGCCGATCGGCGGCGCGACGACGGTCGACGTGCTCACGGCCGAGGAGGTCGAGCGCGTGTTCGACTTCATCGATCAAGCGGGCCAGTCGATCAACGTCCGCATCATCGAAGCCCCGCACTACCGCCGCCATCGCCTGCAGAAGAACGCCGGCGACTGGCCCGACTTCACCGGCTATCAGCCCGACGACGGCGCACCCGTGGCCACGCACGACGCCCGCGGCATCATCTTCATCTCTCACAGCGGCGAAGTCCGTCCCAGCGAGCTCCTCCCGCTCTCCGCCGGCAATCTCCGCTACCGCACCCTCGGCGCGATCTTCCGCGGCGGCGACCTCTTCGTGGCCCTGCGCGATCCGCGCAACCTCAAGGGGAAGTGCAGCCGCTGCGAGTACGTGCGCATCTGCGGCGGCTCCCGCGCGCGCGCCTACGCCGCCAGCGGCGACGTCTTCGGTTCCGATCCGCTCTGCGCGTACGAGCCGGGGCATTAGACGGTCCGACGCACGGTTTTCGTATTTGAATCGTGCCCCGCCTGATCCTCCCCCTCCTCCTCATCGCTACGGCCGCGCTCGCTCAGCCCGAGATCGCCGTCTCCACGCCGCATTACGGGCCGGCGCCGGGCGACCAGATGGCGCCGAAAGTGGCCACGAACGGCAGCGACTTCCTCGTAGCCTGGAACGACTACCGCGGCACCGGCGCCGTCTACGCGCAGCGGGTCAAGAGCGACGGAACCGTACTCGACGGTACGGGCATCCGCGTCGCGGACGGCGTCGCGCTCTTCGATGTCTTCCGCGCCGGCGGCGTCTACACGCTGATCCTGACGAAGGACTCCGTCATCTCTGCCGCGAGCATCGACGACGACGGCGTGCTCGTCGAGCCTCTGCATACCTTGACGACCGGCATTTACGTGCTCGCCGCGGCGACGAACGGAACGCGCATCGTCCTCGCCGACTCCTACGGCCTCACGATTCTCGACGCGCGCGGCCATCTGCTCGAGCGCGAGGTCCTGTCGCTGCCGCCGGCGAGTTGGATCGGCCTCGCATCGAACGGCTCGACCTTCCTCCTCGTTACTCAAACGTACGTGAATGCGCACAACAGCCTGCACTTCACCGCGCTCGACGCCAACGGGCACCCGACGGGCTCGATCGCGCGCGACGACGCTGCCGGAGGCCAACGCCCGGTCATCGCCTCCGACGGCAACGACTACCTCGTCATCTACCTGCGCGGCGGCGGCGAGCACGTCGCGTTGTACGTCGACGGCGCGGGCGTTGCGAAGGCGGAGACGATCCTGCCGCTGAATTCGATGGACTTCGCGAACGGCGCGATGCAGTGGAGCGGGAGCGAGTACCTCCTCGCGGCATTCAGCTACCCGTTGAACGAGATGGCCACCGCGACGATCTCGCCCGACGGCAGGACATTCGGCGCGCAGTACGCCCTCGGGCCGGCGACGCCGGGCGCGGTCGACGTGCCGGGCATGGCCTGGGACGGAAGCGGTGAAGCCTTCATCGCTTGGACCGCGGGCCAGCAGACGGATCCGAACGGATGGGAAGTCGTGGGCGCATTCGCCGCCGCCGACGGCCGCGTCGGCACCGCTCCGATCACCATCCCGAGCAGCGCGAACGCGCAGCGCTGGCCGGCCATCGCCAGCGGCCGCGTGAACGATCTTGTCGTCTGGAACGAGGCGAAGTCCGACGTCTACGCCGCGCGCGTGATGCACGGAGGCGCTGCCCTCGACGGTGCCGGCATTCTCGTCGCCCACGATGCCTATCAGCCTCGGGTCATTTTCGACGGTGAAGCCTACCTCGTCGCCTGGCTCAACGAGAAGGGCGTCCACGCCCAACGCATCGACGCGACCACCGGCGCGCTCCTCGGCAACAGCACGACGCTCTTCGATGCTTGCGCGCCGAGCTTCGACCTCGGCCGCGACGACGTCGGCGTGCTCCTCGTCGTTCACGATTGCAGCAATCATCTATTCGCCGAGCGCGTCGGCGTGGCCGGCCCGGTCGGCGGGCTCGTGCCGATCGCGCCGGCGGACATGCCCAACGGCTATCCGCGCATGGCCTGGAACGGCAGCGAATGGCTGATTGCATTCAACAAACTCACCCGAATTCCGGGTCCGACCTTCGTGCCGGCTTACCACGGCGACGTCTACGCGGAGCGACTCTCCAGCGCGCTCGTCGCCCTCGATCCGCAGCCGATTCCTATTGCCGTCTCGCTACCTGCCTTCGGCACCAACGACGTGCAGCCGATCGTCGCCTGCGACGGCCGCGATTTTCTCGTGGCCTGGACGCGGGATGCGCCGGATCCGAGCGGCATGGGCGTTCGCGCCCGACCCGTGCACGCGGACGGCAGCGCCGGCGAGCCCGTGCAGCTCGCCGACGGAACGGCGTTCGCGCAGAGCATCGTCTGGGACGGCACGCGTTACGCGGTCGCCTACGACATAGCCCGCGCCGATCACTCGCACCAGATCGAGCTCACGCACGGCGGCGACCGCATCGTCATCAGCGACGGTCCGGAGCAACACGACGTGGCCCTGACGATGTCCCGCGGCACGCTGCGCGCCGCGTACGCGCGCGTCGCGCCAGAGCCCGTCTACGGCGGCGTCTTCCGCGTCTTCGTCCGCGATCTCACCGCGCGGCGGCGGGCGGCCGCGCGCTAGCGTGGTATACTGTCCGATGTCGAGGAACCTTCCTCGGCTACCAGCGCGGTCGAACTAAGTCTCCGGCGCTGGGCTCACCCTCCTTAGCCAACCATTTCGCGGCCGCGCCTACCACGCCGCTCCGCACAAGGAGTCTAGATGAAGCTACACATCGGAAATCTGCCCAAGAGCCTCACCGAGCCCGAGCTGACCGATCTCGTCACCCCATTCGCTCAGCCGACCTCGGTGGAGATCGTGAAAGACCCCGCCGGCGCGTCGCGCGGCTACGCCTTCGTCGTCCTCACCGACGCCGAGCAGGGGAAGGCCGTGATGACCGGTCTCGACGGCAAAGAAGTCGGCGGCCAGACTGTGAAGGTCGGCGAAGCGCGCCCGCGCAAGGGCGAAGCTCCGCAGGCGACGGCATGAAGGTGAGGAACGTGAAGATTCCGGTGTCGGAGCTGAACCTGCGCAAAGCGGCGGCGCGGCTTTTGACCACGAAGCTCGTGTCGCCGGAGATCTTCTACATCCAGCGCGAGCACGGCTCGACGGCGACGCAGGACGACCTCGACGCGAAAGTCGTCGCCGTCCGGTCCATGCCGTGGGCCAGCATCGTGATCCCCGACTAAATCGCAGAGCGCCGGCTTCGCGCCGGCGCTCTCAAATGTGGCGCGGACTTCAGTCCGCGCTGGCGGGATGAATCCCGCCCCACATGAGCGCGTCGATGCGCGCGCGCTTCCAGTCCCGGCGCGCTTCGCGCATGTGCTGGCGCGCCTTCCGGCGCATGCCGCGCTGGCGCCACAACGCCAACGCCTCGTCGAGATGCGCTTTCGCATCGGCGACGCGGCGGCGGATGTCGGACGCGGTCTTCTCGTCCGCCGCGGCCAGGTGCGGCTCGACGCTGCTGACCTCGGCGTTGAATCGCGCCTGCTGCACCTGCGGCGGCGTCGTGGAGCGGAGGCTGCCGGCCAGACCCGTCGCACGCAGCGCACGGATGAACCACTTGGCCGGGTCCCACTGATACCAGCGCAGGCCGTTGCGGAAATCGGCGGGGAAGCGGTGGTGGAAGCTGTGATAACCCTCGCCGAGGGTCAGCAGCGCGACCGCCCAGTTGTCGCGTGCTGAGACGTCGGCGTTGTACGTCCGCTTCCCGACGTAGTGGGCGAGCGAGTTCACGAAGAACGTCGTGTGATGAATCACCGTCAGACGGAGGAACGCGCCCCACAGCAGTCCGGCGATCGGATCGCCGAACATCGCCCCGATCGCCGCCGGCAATCCGAAGCCGCCGACGATCAGGATGGCCCGATACCAGCGGTGCTGCCACATCACCACCGGGTTCTTCATCAGGTCGGAGGCGTTCGCCGCGTAGTCGGGGGCGTCATGGCGGTAGAAGATCCAGACGATGTGCGCCCACCAGAAGCCGCGCTTGATGCTGTAGGGATCCCAGTCGCGGTCGACGTGCTGATGGTGGAGGCGATGGCTCGACGACCACTGCAGGATCGAGTTCTCCGCAGCCATGGCCCCGAAGATCGCGTAGAAGAGCTGCACGGCCGGCGCGGCCTCGTAGCTCTTGTGCGAGAAGAAGCGGTGATAGCCGGCGCAGACCGACATGCCGACGAGGCCGTACATGCCCAGCGCCAGCAGCGGCATCCAGAGGTGAAAGCCGTGCAGGGCCGTGTAGACGGCGGTCCCGGCGATCCCGATGACGGGAGTGAGAATGAGGAAGATCATCGGGATGACGTCGATCCCGCCGGCCTTCGCGGCGTCGCGTTGTTGCGGTTGATTCATGCCTCGCGCAACCGGCAATCAGGTGCGCTTATTACGCGAACGCAATATTTCTCACGGCACCTGCTGAATCCGCACGTTTCCGACCATCACCGCGCCGGCTGCGTTCGCTTCCGTCATCTTCGCCGTCTGCATGCCGTTGTTGGGCATGAAGGTCACGTCGATGTCGGATGCCGGGGTCATTGCCAGGCGCGCGAGCTGGTTGGTGATGTCCCAGAACAGGTGATCGAAGCCCGGCTTGCCGGTGGCATGATCGTGTTCGTCGAAGACGCCGAAGAGGTTCAGCGTGGCCACGTAGGCGCGGCGCGACGGCGTCTTCCGCGGAGCGATGTAGACGTCGTACGTCACGCCGGGCGGGGCTTCGAAGGTGACGTCGTCGAGGATCAGCAAGGTCCGCCCGCTCGGGAACTGCGCGGCCGCGGGCATCTCCATCGCCTGCGCCGACATCAGCTTCGCGGTCTGGCGCTTGGGATGGACGGAGATCGCGCGGCCGTGCAGCCGCGTGGGCTTGCCGACGGCGGCCGGCGCAGCGGGCGCCGTCAACGCCGAGGGCGGCGGCGGCGCCGGCGCGGTTGCGATTGCGGCCGCGGCGAAATCAGCCACCGGTGGCGGCCCTTGTCCGCAGTCGTTGAAGTTCGCGTACGTGTAGTCGACGACGCCGGGCGCGAAGAGGTCCTTCACCGCCATCGTGACTTCTTTTCCGTTCTCGTCGACGAATTGCCAGGTCTGATTGAACCAGCTGTCGGGCTGGCCGAGGTTGTTCTTCGCCCACTGCAGCGTGATCGGCTGTCCCTTCGCCTTCTGCAGCATCCAGCATTGCCACAGCCGGTCGATGTTCGCGTGATGCATGTAGAAGACGGGGTCGAGCCCGGCCACCGGCACGATGCCCATGTCCGGCGCCGCGCAGTTGAAGCCGGCCCCGCAATGCATCAACCCGTGCGGCTGCTGCTCGAGCTGCTGGCTGAAGGACGTGAAGCTGGTGGCCTTGAAGGCCTGCTCGGCGCTTGCCCACAGCGGATTGATCGAGGTGGTGTTGTCGTTGAGGCCGGGCGTGCGGAACTGATCGAAGAGCGATCCGGTCGACGTGCCGCGCACGAGCGCCGGGATGGCCACGCCGCTCTTCGGCCCCAGCTCGTTGTAGTAGTCCCAGTACGGCAGCGCGAACGCCGGATCGCCCGAGGATTTGCGCAGCGTGCGCTCGAAAAAGATCAGGTACATGCGGTGCCACGGCAGGAACTGCATGTTGACCATCCCCCGCGGCGAGTGCTGGCAAGTGCCCCAGATGTCCTCGGTGAAGCCGTCGTTCGGGACGACCGAATCGGTGACGTGCTGGTAGTACTGGAGGCAGGCGGCATGGGGCACGGCGCCGTTGCAGCGGGCGGCCGCACTGGCCTTGAATTTCGCCGCCGTCATGGCCGCGTGCTTCCCGGTGCCGAGATAGCCGTGCGTCGCCGACCAGTACGCCCAGCTGGTACGGAAGTCGGCGGACATCGGATTGGCGGTGCTGCGCGACTTCATCGCCGTCACGGCGTCCTGCAACGCCTTGACCTTGGCCGGATCCTTGACGAACTGCGACGCCGGAATGCGCGTGAACATCTGCCCGAGCAACGCCGGCGCGGCGGCAAGAGCGAGCACAACCGCAATTAGAGAACGCCTGAAGCTCATCATCGCCTCCTTCTCCTATTCTATGGAGTGTTCCGCGGAGGCGAGTCCCTACCCTGCCCTACGCTTCCGGCCCCTTCCGCTCCGCCAGGTACTGGTACATCTGCCAGCGCGCGGTCACGTCGTGCTGCGCGGCTTCGAGCAGCTCGCGGGAGTGCTCGTCGTCGTGCTTGAGGAGCTGGTTGAAGCGGTTCTCCATGCGCAGGAACTGCTCGACGGGGAGCTTGATGCCGCGCGAGTCGAGCTGCATCGGGTTCTGCCCGTCCTCGATGCGCATCGGGTTGTAGCGGTAGAGCAGCCATTGGCCGGAGTCGACGATCGCCTTCTGGTGCTGGAGCGCCGTGGCCATGTCGATGCCGTGGGCGATGCAGTGGCTGTAGGCGATGATCAGCGACGGGCCGTCGTATGCTTCCGCTTCGATGAACGACTTCAGCGTGTGCTCGTCCTTCGCCCCCATGGCCACGCTGGCGACGTAGACGTTGCCGTAGGTCATGGCGATCAGGCCGAGGTCCTTCTTCGCCGCGGGCTTGCCGGCGGCGGCGAACTTCGCCACCGCGGCGCGCGGCGTCGACTTCGACATCTGTCCGCCCGTGTTCGAGTACACCTCCGTGTCGAGCACGAGCACGTTCACGTTGCGGCCGCTGGCCAGTACATGATCGAGGCCGCCGAAGCCGATGTCGTAGGCCCAGCCGTCGCCGCCGACGATCCAGACGCTCTTCTTCACCAGCACGTCGGCGATGGCCAGGAGCTGCTGCTCGTCGGTCGGATCGAGCTTGTGCATGCGCGTCTTCAGCTCGGCGCGGCGGAGGCGCGTCTTCAGCTGCTCGACGCGCGCGCGCTGCTCGGCGATCTCGGCCTCGTCCTTCTGCTCGGCATTCAGGATCTCGGTGGCGAGGCTCTCGCCGACTTCCGTGGCCACGCGCTTCAGCAGCTCGATGGCGAACTCGCGCTGCTTGTCGAGCGAGAGGCGGAAGCCGAGGCCGAACTCGGCGTTGTCTTCGAAGAGCGAGTTCGCCCAAGCCGGGCCGCGGCCGTCGGCGTTCGTCGTCCACGGCGTCGTCGGCAGGTTGCCGCCGTAGATCGACGAGCATCCCGTGGCGTTGGCGACGACGATGCGGTCGCCGAAGAGCTGCGTCATCAGCTTCAGGTACGGCGTCTCGCCGCATCCGGAGCAGGCGCCGGAGAACTCGAACAGCGGCTGGGCCAGCTGGATGCTGCGCAGCAGGTTCGGCTGGATCTTGCTGCGGTCGAACTCGGGGATGCCGAGGAAGAAGTCCCAGTTCTTCGTCTCCTGCTCGCGCAGCGGGACCTGATCGGCCATGTAGAGCGTCTTGCGCGTGGGCTCCGTCTTGCTCTTGGCCGGGCAGACGTCGACGCAGATCGCGCAGCCGGTGCAATCCTCGGGGGCCACCTGGATCGTGTAGCTGAGGCCCTTCCAGTCCTTGTGGATCGGCTTGAGCGTCTTGAACGACGACGGCGCCGACTGCAGCAACGCTTCGTCGTAGGCCTTGATGCGGATGGCGGCGTGCGGGCAGACCATCGCGCACTTTCCGCACTGAATGCAGCCCGAGACGTCCCACACCGGGATCTCGTTGGCGAGGTTGCGCTTCTCGTACTTCGTCGTGCCCGAGG
Organism: Acidobacteriota bacterium; assembly: GCA_046723495.1. GTDB lineage: Bacteria > Acidobacteriota > Thermoanaerobaculia > Gp7-AA8 > Gp7-AA8 > DATDFB01. The sequence continues at coordinate 4,211 of JBKOUP010000312.1, read as the reverse complement.
GGAACGTGCCGTCGCACGGCAGCGCCGAGACCGGCACCGCGTCGCCGCGGCCGGCGATGATCTCGAAGACGACGTCGCTCACGAACGACGGCGCGTGCGCGGGCTTCTTCAACACGCCCTCGCCGTCGAGCGACAGCGATCCGAGCGAGACCACCTCGCGCAGGTTCTCGATCGTGGCGTCGATCGTGTGGAGATTCATGTCGACGATCTTCTGCCCCTTGCGCTTGAACGTCTTCCGCACCGCGTCGCGGACGGCGTCGAGGGCGGCGTCGATCGGCAGCACGTTCGTGGTGGCGAAGAAGGCCACCTGCATGATCGTGCTGATGCGGTTGCCGAGCCCGCACTCGCGCGCGACTTTCGTGGCATCGATCAGGTAGAGCTTCGCGCCGCGCTCCTGCAGGTCGTGCAGGAACTTCGGCGGGAACTTCACGTCGTTCGGCGCGTTGAGGAGGAACGTGCCGCCCGGCGCGAGGTCCTTGGCCATGTCGATGCGCTCGAGGAACTGCGGTTGATGGCAGGCGATGAAGTTCGCGCGGTTGATCAGGTACGTGGAGCGGATCGGCCGCGGCCCGAAGCGGAGATGCGACACCGTCACCGTGCCGGCCTTCTTCGAGTCGTAGACGAAGTAACCCTGCACGAAGCGCGGCGTGTCGCCGATGATCTTGCAGCTGTTCTTGTTCGCGCTGACCGTGCCGTCGGAGCCGAGGCCGTAGAACATGGCCCGGATCACGTCGTCGGGCTCGGTGGTGAAGTACGGATCGTAGGGGATGCTGAGGTGCGTCACGTCGTCGGTGATGCCGACGGTGAACGGTCCGTGCGCGTGCGGGTTGGCGATGAAGTCGAAGACGCCCTTGACCATCGCCGGGGTGAACTCCTTCGACGACAGGCCGTAGCGGCCGCCGACGACGCGCGGGCGCAGCGGCGAATCGTAGAGCGCGTTGACGACATCGAGGAAGAGCGGCTCACCCGCGGCGCCCGACTCTTTCGTGCGGTCGAGAACGGCCACGGCCTGCACGCTCTTCGGCAGCGCGGCGATGTAGCGCGCGGAATCGAATGGGCGATAGAGACGGACTTTCAGCACGCCGACACGCTCGCCCTCGGCGGTGAGGGCATCGACCGTCTCGTGCGCGGCCTCGCAGCCCGAGCCCATCATGACGACGACGCGGTCGGCGTTCGGCGCGCCGTGGTACTCGAACGGCGCGTAGGCGCGGCCGGTGACGCGCGCGAAGCGATCCATGGCTTCGACGACGATGTTCGAGCAGACGTCGTAGAACGGGTTCGCGCGCTCGCGGGCCTGGAAGAAGACGTCGGGGTTCTGGGCCGTGCCGCGGATGACGGGGCGGTCGGGCGTGAGGGCGCGTCCGCGATGGTCGAAGACGAGCTCGAGGTCGATCATGGCCCGCATCTGCTCCTCGGAGAGCTCGACGATCTTGGCCACCTCGTGCGAGGTGCGGAAGCCGTCGAAGAAATGGAGGAAGGGGATGCGCGCGGCGAGCGTGGCGGCCTGGGCGATGCAGGCGAAGTCCTGCGCCTCCTGCACGCTCGCCGAGCAGAGCATGGCCCAGCCGGTGGAGCGACAGGCCATGACGTCGCTGTGGTCGCCGAAGATCGACAGCGCGTGCGTGGCCAGCGTGCGCGCGGCGATGTGGAAGACCGCGGGCGTGAGCTCGCCGGCGATCTTGAACATGTTCGGGATCATGAGCAGGAGGCCCTGCGAGGCGGTGAAGGTCGTGGCCAGCGATCCGGTCTGCAGCGCGCCGTGCACCGCGCCGGCCGCGCCCCCTTCGCTCTGCATCTCCACGACCGAGGGGATCGTGCCCCAGAGATTCGGCCGCTTCTCCGAGGCCCACTGGTCGGCCCACTCGCCCATGTTCGACGAGGGCGTGATCGGGTAGATGGCGATGACTTCGTTGAGCGCGTACGCGACGCGGGCGACAGCCTCGTTGCCGTCGACGATGGCGAAAGGCGTTTCCGAAACCGACATGGCGACTGCCTCCTGTGCGGAATCCAAGGTAGGTTTCGGCCCGAACTTTGGCCGATGAGGGGAGTCACTCGGGGTTGTGATGAAGGTCACGGGGCACAGGGGACAGGGGACAGATTGCGCCCTCGCGAGAACACCTGTCCCCCGTCCCCAGTGCCCTATTCCCTACTTCGCCGCCGTAATACTCCTCATGCAGTCATAGCACGAGTTCACGTCCTGCGACAGCAGCTGCAGCACCGAGAACCAGACGCTCGGGCTGTGGTCGATCTGCTGGAGGAACGTGTCGCGGTCGATGAAGCCGAGCTCGCAGCCGGTGAGCGTCGTGGCCGAGCAGTCGTGCTTGCGGCGCGAGACCACGCAGCTCAGGCCGAGGATCTGACCCTCTTCGGCCACGCGCAGCGGTTTGGCGTTGCCGTTTTTTCCGGAGAAGACAAGATTCACCTGTCCGTCGTGAATGACGTAGACGCCGCGGGGCTCTTCGCCCTCGTTGAAAAGGGAGCGGCCCTCGCCGTAGCGCTCCAGCGTTTCGTACTCGGATAGCGTGTCAGCGATCGTGGTCATCGTTGCGGTCACTGGTCACCTCGTTTCCGGAGACGATAACCATCGCCTTGTGACGCGGCTGTGATTGGAGGCACACACACCTGTGTGACGCGTCAAATCGTGACCATCGTCTCCAGCGAGCCCTTTTCCAGGACGAACACGCTGGAGCCTTTCATCTCGATGATCTTCTTGCGCTTGAAATCGCTCAGCAAGCGCGTGACGGTCTCGCGCGTGGTGCCGATCATCTGGGCGATCTCCTCGTGGGTGAGGAGCACTTTGAGGCGGATTCCTTTGGCCGTCTCCTCGCCGCCGCGCGCGCACCAGTCGAGGAGCAGCTTGGCCAGCTTCTCCGAGGTCGTCTGCGAGAGTCCGAGGGAGCGGATCTCGCGCTGCGCGGAGTGATATTTCTCGCTGAGCTGCTGGGCGGTGTGCATGCAGGCCTCGGCGTTCGTGCCGAGGAGCTTGAGGAAGTCGTCGCGCTTGATGAAATTCAGCTGGGCGGGCTCGATCGTCTCCGCCGAGACCTCGTACGGCTTGCCCAGGATCGTGGCGCTCGCGCCGAGGACTTCGCCCGGCTCGGCGATCTTCACGATGAGCGTTTTTCCTTCCGTCGACGACGTCGTCAGCTTGGCCCGGCCGCTGCAGAGGATGAAAATCCCGCGCGGCATCTCGCCCTCGACGAAGAGAAGCGAGCCTTTCGGATAGACGCCGGTGAACTTGATGGCGTCGACGGCAGCGATCGAATTCGCCGTCATGTTGCAGAAGATCCGCTCGGCCCGGACGGTGCACTCGGTGCAGGTATTGTGGATGTCGAGGTTGTAAGGCGAGGGCATAGCGCCTCCTTTAAATCACGTCACACAATGTAGCGATGCCGCTCTCTAAAGCGCGGCTCCTCGGATCACGCGTTGATGTGACGCTCGTCACGAAGCTCTGGCAATTCGATGGAAACGCAGGCCCTCGCCGGTCACGCCCGCGCGGTGCCGGCGCTCCTGGCCCGTTACAACGCCGGGGCCTATATCGGTCATCGAAGGAGGCATTATGAATTTCCTGACCCGCTTCGAACGATGGGACCCCTTCGACGAGCTCACGCTCCTCCGCAACCGGATGGACCGCCTGCTCAACAAGATCAGCGACGAGGAGACCCCCGCGCTGACCACGACCACCACCTGGGCGCCGACGACCGACATCGTCGAGACCAAGGACGCCCTCCTCGTCCGCTGCGAGCTGCCGGGCATCGATGAGAAGGACGTCAACGTCGAGATCGAGAACGGCGTGCTGACCATCTCCGGCGAGCGGAAGTTCGAGGAGAAGACGAAGGAGAAGAACTTCCACCGCGTCGAGCGCGCCTACGGCAAATTCGTGCGCAGCTTCACGCTCCCGCCCAACATCCTCAACGAGAACGTGAAGGCCACGTTCACCGACGGCCTGCTCGAGCTGACGCTGCCGAAGAAGGAAGAGGCCAAGCCGAAGAAGATCCATCTGCAGATCGCGGCGTGACTTGGGAGGGGGCAGGGGGCAGGGCGCGGGTCGCAGGGCGCAGGTGGTGGTTGTCGCGAGGACACCATCTGCGTCCCGCCCCCTGCGCCCTGCGCCCTTTTCAGGTCCTCGGCATGAACGTCGCCAGGATCTCGTCGCGCCCCGGCGGCGGCGCTTCGCCCTGCGCGCGCCAGCGGATGTCGAGCATTTCGTC
>JBKOUP010000306.1:0-26431 GCA_046723495.1 Acidobacteriota bacterium | reverse complement strand
ATCATGACCACCACCATCACCATGGCCACGATTTCCACCGCCGCGATGAAGTCGGTCACGAGCCTGACCGCGCTGCGCGTGATGACGGACGTGAGCGGCTCGCAGCCGGGACAAACGTACTCCCAGACGGCGACGACCGCGGTTACGACGGCAATCACGATCTTTTTCCAGTGCGCGACGAGCCGGGCGATCATCGATCTCTTTCCTTTCTACTAGATGAACGTGCGGAAAACGAGGAATTCGCACGTGGAAGAGATGAAACGGGGCAAATGAAGTTGGATTCACCGTCCACAGACCTCGAAGCGCTTTACCGGAAGCTCCGGAAATGGGGCTTTCGCCTGCTGCCGCCGGGCTTCGTAGTGCTCGACGGCAAAGTCAAGCCCGCGGAAACGGCTGTGCGCGGCCGCGGGCCCGAAGACCTGGGGCACGACGCGCTGCTGAAGTTCTACGAGGATGCCTTCGCCGCCATCACCGCCACGGCGATCAGGCACGATCTGATCGACGAGCAGCGAAAGCGAAAAACCGAGGAGAAGTACGAGGCCCGGGTCGCGGCGGAGTTGGCCGCGGATATCGAAGCACGCGACGAGCACAACGTCGCCGCGCGGCTCGAAGAGCGGGAACAGGAGCGGCTGCTGCGCGAGCACATCGCGGCGATCGCGGCCGACACCGACGACCCGCTGGCGCTGGCCCTGCTCCTGCGCGGCGAGGAGATGTACGAGGCGCTCGACGGCGATCTCAAGCGCTCCAAAGTCGCGAAGTGGCTCGGCGTGACGGTGAAAGAGCTCGACAACGCTCAGGCCCGGCTCAAGAGGAGCCTGCGAAAGCGGCAAGCCCCCGAAAAACGAAGAAAGGGGTCCAGCTCGCATGCGACCTGAAACGATGCGCAGGATTTACTACCTCACCGCCGCCGCCGCCGCGTCGCGGCAGAGAGAGGAGCCGCGGCGCGTTGACGCCCTGCCGTCGTACCCTGCGCTGGAGCCGATCGCGCGGAAGTGGATCCTCAGCGCCAACAAGCCCGCCGCCTGGCGCTTCACGCACCGCCTCGCCCGCGAGGTGCGGAATGAGCCGACCGCGGCAATGGTGCTCGGCGCCTTCGCCGTCCTCGACCGAGTCCTCGGAGCGATGCGCAGCAAGGGACCGGTGCGCTTCGACCGCCTCTGGCCCGTTCTCGAAGCGATCGAGCAGATCGCGGCGATCATCGCCGGCGACGCCGATCTCTGCTCGGCCTACGTCGCCGGCTGCGTCGCGCTCGTGGTCCGCCATCCCGATCCGGCCATCGTCTGCGGCCTCGCCTGGAGCGTGAACGAACTGCTCGAGCGCGGCCCGGAGTCGAAGGAGCTCGCCCGCCGGACGGCCGAAGCGCTCGTGGAGATCGACTCCAGCGACATCACCATGGCCACGCTGCTGATGATCGCGGAGTCGCGGCCGAAGGACCGCGCGCTGTTGCCGCTGCACAGCGGCGCGCTCTCCCCCGCCGGATGGATGCTCCTCGGCTCGCTGCTGCGTCTTGCCGAGGAAGCGACCGCGGAGGTCGGCGCCTGGCTTGACGATCCGCGCGCGAACGTCGAACGCTTCACCGAGCTCCTTTCGCTGCTCTACGTTCAGGAACCGTTGATGGGCCTCATCGCCATGGCCTCGCTGAAGCTCGTTTTCGTGCGTCTGCTGACGGCGGCGAAGTTCCGCCGCGCACCGATCGAGCCGCTGGTGATCAAGCTCTGCACCTCGCTCTTCTCCGAGATCGACCGTCACGCCGACGCGGCGTTCCTCGTCACCGAAGCTTGCGAAGCCATTCGCGACAAGCAGCCGCGCGCCTGTGCGCTGGCGATGGTGCGCATCTTCCGCACAGCCTCGCCGCGCGTACGGCAGGGTATCGCCGTCTGCATCGCCGAGGGATACGAGGAAGACTTCGGCGGCATGCCGCAGCGGATCGTCCCGAAATTCAACGTCGACCGCGCCGGCATCCGCTTCAACCCCGCCGTGGCGAACGACCTCGACGTCTTCGGCACGCGTGTCGCCGCCCTGGCCCGCAAGGACCGCACGATGTACCCGCACCTGGCCTGGATGAACGAACGCCTGGACGGGTGGCAATCGTGATCGGCCCCTTCCTCATCGCCCTCGGCTTCGTCTTCATCGCGGAGATGGGCGACAAGACCCAGCTCGTCGCCCTCGCCTTCGCCTCGCGCTATTCGCCGGGCGTCGTGCTCGGGGCCGTCTTCGCGGCCACGCTGATCGTCCACGTCTTCTCCGTCGTCCTCGGCGCGACGGCCGCCTCCTTCATCCCGACGTTCTGGGTCGAGATCGTGGCCGGCGTCGCCTTCATCGGCTTCGGCATCTGGACCGTGCGCGGCGACGAAGTCGACGACGACGACGTCGCGCGCGAGCACCGCCTCGGCCCGTTCGTCACCGTGGCCGTGGCCTTCTTCATCGCCGAGCTCGGCGACAAGACGATGATCGCGACGTCGACGATCGCGGCGCAGCAGCACGCCTACGTCGCGGTCTGGCTCGGCAGCACCATCGGCATGGTGGCCGCCGACGGCATCGCCATCGTCGTCGGGCGCACCCTCGGCGCGCGCCTCCCGGCGAACGTCATTCGCTGGGTCTCGGCGACAATTTTCTTTCTGAGCGGCATCGGGCAGATCGCCTGGACGCTCTGGCGGCGCTAACTGGTGACCGCAGACACAGTTGAATGTGACGCGCGAAACGCGGCGGCCCCTTCTCACCACTATCCCAGTGAAGGGAGAGGTCCGATGCCACCGTACACAACGCCCTATCGCCCATCCATCCACGGATTTCATTTCAACAACGGTTTCCGCAACGAGGTTGCCGGACCGATCGCCACCTGGGGCCGCTGCAACGGGATGTCCTCCGTCTCACTCGACTACTTCAACGCGGGCCGTCCCGCACCGGCGATCAGCGTGGTCGACTACGGCCTGCACCCGATTTCAGGGCTGGGCGCCGCGAGTTGGAGCGCCGACCACATCGAGCTGTTCGTCCGGCGCGAAGACGACAAGATCGCCTGTAAGACGCTGAACAGCGCGGCGCCGGGCGCGTGGGAATCAAAGTTTTCGAACGGCATGACCGGCAGCCCGGCCGCCGCGTCATGGGGACCCGAGCGCGTCGATCTCATTGCCCGCGCCTCGGATGGAACCTACATGCACCAGGCACGCGACAGCCGAGGCTGGATCAATGAAAGTCGCTGTTCCCAGGCACCCGGATACATCGAGTCGCTTGGAGGTCCGTTCGACTCGTCGCCCGCGGCCGCGGCACCGTTTGACAATCGGCTCGAGCTCTACGCCATCCATCACGGCGAGCTCCAATTCCGCTATTGGGACGGAACGCAGTGGCAGGAGTGGGCATCGCTCGGACACCCGCCCAACATCATTCTGAAGGGCGATCCGGCGGCGGCAAGCCAATACGGATGGATGGGCTGCGTCGCTTGGGGAACCGACGATGGGTATTGGCTAATGGAGTGGGCGAACGGCGGTTGGCAGCCGTGGCGGCCGATCGGGAACGGAAGATTCTCCTCGTCACCGGCGGTCGCGTCGCCGTTCTCCGGCCGCGCCGAAGTCTATGGGCGCGGATTGGATGGCGGGATCTGGATCTACATCCTCCAGGACGCCGCGCCCGGCCAGTGGGACCCGCTTGGTGCCCCTCCTCCGGGTCTGACGGAGGATCGCCCCGGCGCCGTAGGCCACTACGGCCACCTTTCGGTGTACGCGGTAGGCAACGATCGACAGATGTGGCAGCGCCGATGGAGCGGCGGCAATTGGCTCAACTGGGAGCTCGCCGAGCCGCCGATTACCGCGGAGTCGAATACATTGACTCAGGCGATTTACAACCGGCTCATGGACACGACGATCAATCCGCTTCTCGTCGACGCAGCCACGGCGCTGATCATTCCGTTCTTTCCCCCTCCCTCGCTGCTATTTCAGGGCGCGGTACGGAACTTCATCACGCTTCGGCTCTATGGAAACGACCAGCTCTTTCAATGGGCGAACAACGACGAGATCGGCAAGCTGATTCGATTCCTCGGAAACGGACAGCCGATCGGGCTCGGACTTCTCGATACCGGCGGCGGCACCGGCCATGAAGTCGTCGCGTACGGCGCAATGATCGACGCGGCGCACGGCGGTATCAACTCCATTGACATCTATGACCCGAACTATCCGGACTGCGACAACATCAAGATCGAGCTCGATCCGGCCACGCGAACGATCAGATCATCGAGCGGCGAGACGTGGCGCGCGCTTTTTGTGCGCGACGACTACACGCCTCAGCCCCCGCCAGTGTGATCGAGGCGCAGAAGAGCCGGACTAACGATAACTAGAGCGGCGGCTTCGCCGGCGGTGTCGTCGACGTAGCCGACGTGGGCGGCGTGGGCGCGGGCGGTGGCGCAGGCGTCTTCGGCGCCGGCCCCTCGTCGACGTTCGGCGCGGGCGACTCCGCGCTCTCGCCCGACTGCGCCGAGGCGTCGGCGATCGGCTGCGTCGGCTCCGCCTCCTTCGCCTGGTAGAACGGGCGCTGCAGGTAGTACGGCAGCTTGCTCACGGCGACGGTCGCTCCGCTGCAGTCCTTGTCGGGCTCCTGGCCGGCGATGAACGCCTCCGGCACGACGCGGCTGCACGGGCCGACGCCGCGGCGGCCGCTGGTGAGGTCCATCGGCACGACGACGACGCCGGGCGGGGGCTCGAAGTCCGGCCGCGGGGTGCGCAGCTTCATGGCGTCGAGCTGTTTGACGATGTCGATCCAGATCGGCAGGGCGACCTCGGCGCCCGTTGCGCCGCCGCCGAGGGTCCGGCTCGGATCGTCGTAGCCGACCCAGACGCCGATCGTGAACTCCGGAGAAAAGCCGAGGAACCAGGCGTCGGTATAGGCGTTCGTCGTCCCCGTCTTGCCGGCCAGCGGCGGCGGCAGCGTGTGCGCCTCGTAGCCGGTGCCGCGCAGGATCGTCCCGCGCATCATGTAGGCGAGCTCGTAGGCGATCTGCGGCGACGTGGCCTCGCTCAGCTCCGGCAGGTCCTCCTCGAGCTGGCGGTCCGTCTGGTCGACGATGCGCCGGATCAGCCGCGGCTTCACGTAGACGCCGCCGTTGGCGAAGGCGTTGTAGGCCGCGGTCATCTCGATCGGGGCGATGCCTGCGGAGCCGAGCGCCGTCGACGGATACTTCGGAATGTCCGCGGTGACGCCGCAGCGGCGGACGAAGTCGATCACTTTGTCCGAACCGACCATCATCCACGTTTTGACGGCCGGGATGTTGATCGACAGCTCCAGGGCGCGCTGGATCGTCACGACGCCGGCGTACTTGCCGTGGTAATTCTTCGGAGCGTAGATCTGGTTGCCGACCGGAATGGCGATCGGCTCGTCGAAGAGCGTGTCCGCCGGCGTCAGCCCTTTCTCGAACGCCGCGCCGTAGACGAACGGCTTGAACGACGATCCCGTCTGCCGGCGCGACTGGATCGCGCGGTTGAACTTGGAGATCTGGAAGTCGTAGCCGCCGACGAGCGCGCGCACCTCGCCGCTCTTCACGTCCATGACCACGACCGCGCCTTGCACTTGCGGGAGCTGGTCGAGCTTCCACATTCGGGCATGCGTCTTCTGGTCTTCGTCGATGCGGATGTAGATGACGTCGCCGCGGCGGAGGACGCCGTCCATCGACGTCTTCCCCGTCCACTTGAACGACGGCGGCGGCAGGGCGATGGTCTCGCGGTTCACGCGCGCAGCGACGCCGCTCTTGTCGACGCCCATGACGACGGCGGTGTAGAGCTTGTCGGGGACGAGCGCGTCGTTGCTCCAGCTCGGGTCTTTGTATGCGGCGGGGTCGATGCCTTCGTCGGCCAGGTTGCGCGACGGCTTGCGGAAGCCGCGGCGGCGGTCCCACGTGCGCAGGCCGCGCTGCAGGGCCAGCTCCGCGGCCTGCTGGACGCGGAAGTCGAGGGTCGAGAACACTTTCAGGCCGCGCTGGTAGAGGTTCTCCAGTCCGAATTTGTCGTTGTGCTCGATGTACTGCCGGATCTCCTCGGAGAAGTACGCGCCGACGCGCGGCGCCTCCTCCTTGTATGTGCCGAGGACGATGGGCGTGTTCAGGGCCTGCTGGTACTGGCGCCTGTCGATGAGGTGCTCCTCGAGCATGCGGTAGAGGACGTGATTGCGCCGGCCGAGGGCCTTGTCGGGATGGAGGATCGGCGAGTACGGCATCGGCGCACGAATGAGCCCGGCGATGACGGCCGCCTCGGGGATGGTCAGCTCTTTGGCGTGCTTGCCGAAGTAGAGCCGCGAGGCCTGCTCGACGCCGTAGGCCCCGTGGCCGAGGTAGACCTGGTTGGCGTAGAGCTCGAAGATCTGGTCCTTGGTGAAGTTCTTCTCGATCTCGACAGCGAGGAACGCTTCGTTGATCTTGCGGCGAAAGCTCTTCTCCGGCGTGAGGAAGACTTGCTTGGCCAGCTGCTGCGTGAGCGTCGATGCCCCTTCCACTTTGCGCCGGGCCATGGCGTCCTTGATGGCCGCGCGGACGAGGGCCTTGGGATTGATGCCGCCGTGCTTCTCGAAGTCGGCGTCCTCGGTGGCCAGGATGGCCTTGTACAGCCACGGCGACATGTCGCGCTTGGAGACGACGATGCGCTTCTGGATGGCGTACTCGGCGAAGGGGACGCCGTTGCGGTCGTAGATGCGGGTGATGATCGCGGGCTGGTAGTCCTCGAGCGACTTGACCATCGGCACGCGCACGGCGTGGGCAAAGATGAAGCCGGCCGGAACGCCGAGGACGAAGGCGACGGCGAGGATGAGGAGGCGCGTGCGAGCCACGGAACGAGTCTAACTCAGTGCCGGGCGGCGCGGCGGCGCGGCGGCGGCGCGGTCAGCACGAGGCGCGCCGCGGTCAGATATCCGCCGGCGGAGGAGAAGGCCGCCAGGCCGATTCCTTTCCGGACGACGACGGCGCCGTCGTAGTCGCCGATGTCGGATCCGGCGGGGAAGGGCGGCGAGAACGCCAGCGGGGTCGAAAACGTCGTCCCGCCGTCGTCGGATTGCGCGGCATAGAGGCGATACATCGCGCCTGTCGGATCGTCGTGGCAATCGATCCACGAGACGATGATGCTTCCGGTGGCTTCATCGACCGCGATCGACGGCCGCACGGCATTGCCGATCCTCCCAGCGAGGTGCAGTGGCTCCGACCACGACTGACCGCCGTCGTGAGACCGCGTAAAGAAAACACCGTCCCACACCGGATAAACGCAGTAGACGTCGCCGCGGAACGCCACGACGTTCTGCATCCACGACGCGAACACGCCATTGGGCAGGAAGAACCTCAAAGCGCCGGTGGCGATCACCACCGAGTCGCCGAAGGTCGCCCCTCCGTCCGTGGAGAGGCGCGCAACATAGGCGTTGCGGGTCGTGTCCGCCGCGGTGAACACGAGCGTGCCGTCCGCGGTCACCGCAAGCTGGCCGAAGCCTTCGCGCACGCCGCTGGCGATCGTCCGGGGCTGGCCCCACGTCGCGCCGCGATCGCTCGAGCCGGCGACGACGTTCTGCGCCAGGAACGAGGAGCTCTCGCCCGCGATCGGGGTGTAACGGGTCCAGGTGAGATAAACGGTGCCGCGGGTGCGGTCGACGGTGAGCGTCGGCTTGTCGATCGGGCTCGTCGGCGCGGGCGTCGTATCGATCACCAGCGGCGAAGACCACGTCACGCCGTCGACGGAGCGCTCGTAGGCGATGACCATGTCGCCGAGCGCAGGCTGCGTACCGGTACTGGCCAGGTACGTCAGCCCGAACGATCCGTCATCGAGCACGGCCACCCACGGGTCCCACGCATACGCGTACGTCTTGCCGCCAATCGACATTTCCCGGTCGGGAGCGCTCGACCAAGTCGTGCCGCTGTCGGACGAGACGAAGATGCCGATGGCCCGCGGTTCATTCCGTTTGATGACCGCGATCACGGCCCGGCTGCCGGAAAGCGCGATCGAATTCTCCGACATCCCTCCGCCTCCGGCGAGGACGGTGAGGTTCGAGGCGCTGGAGAAGTCGGGCGGAGTGGCGAGCAGGAATGCGATTAGAAAAATCATGATCCGTGTCTCGCGGCGCGGCGCCGCGGCGGAGGCGGTGTGAACGTCAGGCGGACCGCGTTCAGAGATCCGCCGGCCGAGGCGAACGTCGTCACGGCCACGCCTTTCTGAAGGACGTGGGTGCCGTTGTAGTCGCCGAGGACGTTCCCTCCCGGGAATGGCGGCGAGAAGGCCAGCGGCGCGTCGAACGTAGCGCCGCCGTCGGATGATTGCGCGGCGTAGAGGCGGAACATGGCGCCGCTCGGATCGTCGCGCGCGTCGAGCCACGCCACGATCACGTTCCCCGTGGCCTCGTCGACCCCGACCGAGGGCATGATCGCGTAGCCGGCGGCGCCGGCGAGGGGCAGCGGCGCCGACCACGTCTTGCCGCCGTCGCGCGTGCGGGTGAAGAAGATCCCGGTGCGCGTCGGGTAGGCGCAGTAGACGTCGCCGCCGTACGCGATCGTGCTCTGCACCGCCGGCGAGTAGGTGTTCGTCGGCGGCAGCCGGAGCGGGATCACGTTCACGCCGATCACTTGCGGATCGCTGAAGGTCGCGCCGCCGTCCGTGGAGACGCGCGCGAGGAACCGCTCGTTGGTGAGGTCGACCGAGGTGACGATCAGCGTTCCATCCGCCGTCGCCGCCGCCTGCGCCGAGCCTTCGCCGTCGGCGATCGGTTTCGGCGCGCTCCACGTGGCGCCGCGGTCGGTCGAGATGGCGATCACGTTCTGCGGCGCGGGCCTGTTGCGCGTCCAGGCCAGATAGAGCGTTCCGCGAACGCGGTCGATGGAGATCGTCGGCTTGTCGACGGTGAGAAGCCGGTTCGACGGTCCCGAGTCGATCGGCAGCGGCGCCGACCACGTCACTCCGTCCGTCGAGCGCTCGTAGACGAGCACGATCTCGCCGTTCGGCTCCTGGACCGTCGCGGAGTTGGTGAGGTAGGCCAGGCCGAACGTGCCGTCGTCGAGCGTGACGATCGTCGGGTCGCCGGCGTACGCGTACGTCTTGCCGCCGATCGACAATCCGCGGTCCGCCGCTTTCTGCCAGCTCACTCCGCTGTCGCCGGAGACGAAGATCTCGACCGGGGCCGGGGCGGTGTGGGCCATCGCGGCCAGGACGATGCGGTCGCCCGAACGCGCCAGCGATGTCTCGGCGAGGTCGACCGGGGCCAGTGGCGTGAGGATCGAGGCGCCGGTTGCTACCGCGAAGAGCAGCAGCGGGAAGAGGGGCATGAGGCGATCATTGTAATATTCGCCTCCGATGTCGTCGCTCCCCGTTGCTCCGCCCAGGCCTGAGTGGAGCCGTCTCGTGGCAGACTCGCTCAAGCAGTACGGTGCCTGGTACACCTTCAAGAAGCTCGTCGAGGCCCGCAACGCCTATCCCGACGACCTGGCCCTGCGCGGCTACGTCGAGATCGTGCGCAACACGATCGTCCGCGAGCTCATCGGCAACCCGAAGGGGATGCAGGCCGTCCCCCGCCTCAGCGCCGAGTTCCTGACGAACTTCGACCGCTTCAACCTCAGCGCCCAGGAGGGCTACCTCGTTTCCCTCATCGACGGCCGGCTTGACCTGCAGAAGCTGCTGATCCTGTCGCCGTTCGATCCTTTCAATACGCTTTTTCACCTGGCGAAGCTGCAGCAGGAGCGCGCCATCAGCGTGCCGTTATGAACAATTACATGATCGCCCAGCGGATGAAGACGCCGATCGCCATCGTCACCGAGCGCGGCGGCATCGCCTGGCGCAACGCCGCCTTCGAATCGACCTTCGGTGCCGACGCCAGCGACTGGCTCAAGGAGGCGGCGCGGGCGGTGGCGGGGGAGCGCGGCTGGCTGCAAGGCTTCTTCCTCGCCGCCGAGGACCAGCGCACGACCGACGTCGACATCGAAGGGCACACGTACCGCGTCGACAAGATCATGCCCATCGACGAGTACGGCGAGCCGGCCGTGGTGCTGATGTTCGAGGACGTCACCCAGCAGCAGGAGATGGAGCAGGCCAAGTCCGACTTCACCGCCCAGATCGTGCACGACCTGCGCGGGCCGCTCTCCGGCATCCAGGGGACGCTGGAGTTCGTCCTCTCGCAGGAGAGCGCGAAGCTCGACGCCGTCTACTCCGATCTGCTGACCGAGGCCCAGCGGGAATCGGAGCGGATGATGGGGCTGATCAACGAGATCCTCGACTTCTCGAAGATCCAGTCCGGCAGCTTCGCCGTCGAGAGCGAGCCGGTGCGCGTGGCCGGATTGCTCAAGCGCGCCGTGCGCAGCCTGCAGAGCGTGGCCGCGCGCGACGAGGTGTTCCTGCTCTCGGCGCACGGCCGCGACGTGCCGCAGATCATCGGCTCGGTGGAGAAGCTGACCCAGGCCGTCATCAACCTGATCTCGAATTCGCTGAAGTTCACGCCCAAGCAGGGGCTGATCTCCGTCGGCGCCCAGATCGTGCGCAACGGCGAGATGCCGGACTCGATCGTCATCACCGTGACGGACAGCGGCGTCGGCATCAAGTCGAGCGAGCTGCTGCAGATCTGGGAGAAGTACAAGCAGAGCGGCAGCAAGTCGCTGCGCGGCGGCGGCGGCACGGGCCTGGGACTCTACATCGTGAAGCAGATCGTGGAGGCACACGGGGGCGAGATTTCCGTCGCTTCGATCGAGGGCGTGGGAACGTCCATGGTGCTGAAGCTGCCGGTCAAGCGGGCGGCGTGAGGAGGATGCGATGAACTGTCCGCGCGACGGCCAGGCCCTGGAGACGAAAACGGTCGGCAAGACGTCGATGCAGGTCTGCCCCCTCTGCCGGGGGATGTTCTTCGAGCGCGGCCACCTCAACGCCGCCGTCGAGCCGACCGAGGGGGATCTGGAGTTCTCCACGATCGACGGCGACTCGTTCCAGCACAGCGACGACTCCGGCCCGATCGACTGCCCGCGCGACGGCACGGCCATGCGCAAGGTCGACTTCAACGTCGACACGCAGATCATCCTCGACTACTGCCCCTCCTGCGGCGGCTTCTGGCTCGACGAGAAGGAGCTGGCCGCGATCAACGAGGAAGTGCAACGGCTCAACGAAGCGGAGCGCGAGGTGCCGGACTCGCTGATGGTACGGATCTCACAGTTCTTCTGGAACTTTCCAGTGCCGCATTGAGACGAGGTTACAGGGAACAGGTGACAGGTGACAGGTGGCGTTGTCGCGACGACCTGTCACCTGTCACCTGTCACCTGTTCCCTCATTTCGCCGATCCCGTACTCGATCTCTTCCGCCGTTACATCCGCCACAATCTCGCAGCGCCCGATCGCCGTCGGCAGGATCATGACGCGCGACGTGCCGGTGTTCTTCTTGTCGTGCTCCGTCGCGGAGAGCACCTCGCCGGTCGACAGTGGCGGCAGCGGCGTTGGCTGCCAGGCGCGGATGGCGTCGTCGATCCGCTGACGCGTGTTTGCGTCGAGCAGCCCGCGCCGTTCGGCGATCGCGTTCGCGGCGATCATCCCCCACGCCACCGCCTCGCCATGCGTGAGGTGCTCGTACTTCAGCGCGGCCTCGATGCCGTGTCCGATGGTGTGGCCGTAGTTGAGGAGGCGGCGGAGGTCGGATTCCTTTTCGTCGGCCGAAACGATGTCCGCCTTCACGCGAATCGCGCGGAGGACGACCTGCTCGACGTCGAAGTCCGGCGGCGTCTCCAGGAGGGCGAAGAGCTCGGGGTCGCCGATGACGCCGCCTTTGAGGGCCTCGAAGACGCCGCTGAGCAGCTCGCGGCGCGGCAGGGAGTCGAGGACGGCGATGTCGGTGACGACGGCGCGCGGCGGATGGAACGCGCCGATGAGGTTCTTGCCGCGCGCGTGATTCACTGCGGTCTTGCCGCCGAGGGAGCTGTCGACCTGGGCGAGGAGCGTGGTGGGGACGTGCACGAGGTCGATGCCGCGCAGGAAAATCGCCGCGGCGAAGCCGGCCGTGTCGCCGACGACGCCGCCGCCGACGACGACGGCCAGCGAGTCGCGCTTGGCCCCGCAGTCGAGGAGCTGCGTGACGAGGTCGTTGACGGTGTCGAGGTTCTTGTGCGCCTCCCCCTCCTCCATCGTCAGCACGACGGCGTCGCGGAACGACGCGGCCACGCGCTCGCCGAAGCGGTCGCGCAGGGCCGTGGAGGTGATGACGAAGACGCGACCGCGGGCGCTCACCAGCGAGCCGGCGCGGTCGATGAGGTCGCGGCCGACGTGGACGGGGTACGAGGGGACAGGGGACAGGGCACAGGGGACAGTGATGACGGTGGTCATGACCCCCCTGTCCCCTTGTAAACGATCCCCAACTCGTCCAACTGCTTCCGATCCACCCCCGACGGCGCCTCGCTCATCAGATCCTGCGCGCGGGCCGTCTTCGGGAAGGCGATCACGTCGCGCAGCGACTCGGCGCGGGCCATGAGCATGACGATGCGGTCGAGGCCGAGGGCGATGCCGCCGTGGGGCGGGGCGCCGTAGCGGAAGGCGTCGAGGAGGAAGCCGAATCGCGAGCGGGCCTCGTCGTCGGCAATGCCGAGGGCGCGGAACATCCGCTGCTGCAGCTCGGGGCGGTTGATGCGGATCGAACCGCCGCCGAGCTCGATGCCGTTGAGCACGCAGTCGTACGCGCGCGCCAGCACGGCGCCGGGATCGCTCTCCAGCTTGTCGGCCTGGTCGAGGCGCGGCGAGGTGAACGGATGATGCCGCGCAAAGTAGCGCTGCGACTCCTCGTCCCACTCGAGCAGCGGGAAATCGACGACCCAGAGGAAGTTCCAGGTTTCGGCGGGGATGAGCTTCTCCTCGTTGGCGATGCGGAGGCGGAGGTCGCCGAGAACTTCGAGGGTCTTGATGGCCGGCCCGCCGGCGAGGAGGGCGAGGTCGCCGTCGTTCGCTTCGAGGGCCCTCTGAATCGCGGCGATGCTCTCCGGCGTCAGGAACTTCTTGATCGACGAGCCCTTCTCCGCATCCAGCTTCAGCCACGCCAGCGTCACGCCGCGCGCCTTTGCCGCGGCCGCGAGCTCGTCGAGGCGCTTGCGCGAGAACGTCGCGCCGGCCGGGACGGCGATGCCGCGCACCGTCTGCGCCTCGGCGAACGGCGGGAAATCGATCTTCGGAATCTCATGCAGAAGCATCCCGAAGCGCGTGTCCGGCCGGTCGATGCCGTAGCGCTCCATCGCCTCCTGCCAGGTCATGCGCGGGAACGGCGTCGTCACCGGCACGCCGGCCAGCGGGAAGATCTCCGCGAACAGCCCCTCGATCAGCGCGTAGACGAACTCCTCGTCGATGAACGAGGCCTCGACGTCGATCTGTGTGAACTCCGGCTGGCGGTCGCTGCGGTTGTCCTCGTCGCGGAAGCAGCGGGCGATCTGGTAGTAGCGCTCCATCCCCGCCACCTGCAGCAGCTGCTTGAAGATCTGCGGCGACTGCGGGAGCGCATACCACTCCCCCTTGTGAACGCGGCTCGGCACGAGGTAGTCGCGCGCCCCCTCGGGGGTCGACTTCGTCAGGATCGGCGTCTCGATGTCGAGAAAGCCGTTGCGGTGCATGTAGTCGCGAATGGCGAAGGTGATGCGGTCGCGCAGCACGAAGTTCTTGCCGAGCGATGGCCGGCGCAGGTCGAGGTACCGATACTTCAACCGCAGCTCCTCGGCCGCGGTGACGCCGTCCTCGATCGGGAACGGCGGCGTCTCGGCGCGGTTGTAGAGCTCGATGGCGCCGGCGATGACCTCGACGTCGCCCGTCGGAATCTTCGCGTTGCGCACCTCGGGGGCGCGCTCGGCGACGACGCCCTCGACGCGCACGACGAACTCGCCGCGCAGCTCCTTCGCCGCGGCGAGGAGGGCGTCATCCGCGCCACGCTCGCGGTCGACGACGATCTGCACGACGCCGCTGCGGTCGCGCAGGTCGACGAAGATCAGATCTCCGAAGTCGCGATGCTTCTGCACCCATCCGGCCAGCGTGACGCTCTCTCCGGCGTTCGTAAGGCGAAGACTCCCGGCCGGCGTGCGGTTCATGGGGCGAGATACCGATCCTTCAGTTCGACGTAGTGCTTCCACGACATGTCCAGGCGCTCGATCTCGGCGTCGGTGAGCGGGCGCTTCACCTTGGCCGGCACGCCGGCCACGAGGGTCCGCGGCGGCACGACCATCCCCTCGGAGACGACCGCGCCGGCGGCGACGAGCGCGCACTCCCCCACCACCGCGCCGTCGAGCACGCGCGAGCCCATGCCGATGAGCGCCCCCTTCTTCACCGTGCAGCCATGGACGATGGCCGCGTGCCCGATCGTGACCTCCTCGGCCACGATGGTCGGAAAGAGCCCGCCGGTGACGTGGAGGACGCAGTTGTCCTGGATGTTCGTGCGCGAGCCGATCTTGATGAAATGGACGTCGCCGCGCAGCACGACGCCGTACCAGATCGAGACGTCGTTGCCGATCTCCACGTCGCCGATGATGGAGACGTCGTCGGCCACGTAGACGCCCTGGCCGAGGCGGGGCTGCTTTCCGTTGAATTCGCGGAGCAACATCAGGGCGCGGACTTTACAATTCTCCCATGCCTAACACAATCGCGTTCCGGCACCGCGCGCGCGAGGTGTCGCGCGTGGAAGCGTTCAGCGACGTGATCTTCGGCTTCGCCATCTCTCTGCTGGTGGTGTCGCTGGAGGCGCCGAAGAGCTGGGACGAGATGATGCACGTGCTGCGCGGCCTGCTGCCGTTCGCGATCTGCTTCTTCATCTTCATCGACATCTGGTTCGAGCACCACGATTTCTACAAACGCTACGCCCTGCACGACAAGCCGACGATGCTCCTCAACACAGCCCTGCTCTTCGTCGTGCTCTTCTACGTCTATCCGCTGAAGTACATGTCGATCCTGATGGTCGGCGGCAGCCACGGCGACATCCCGCCCGGCGGCGTGCAACTCCTCTTCACGATCTACGGCGGCGGCTTCGCGCTGGTGTTCTGGATCCTCGCGGCGATGTACATCCGTGCATACGCGAAGCGCGAGGAGCTTGGCCTGAACGAGGTCGAGATCCTCGACACGCGCGAGAGCATCTGGGACAACGCCTTCATGGGACTCTTCGGCATCCTCTCCTTGATCCTCGGCTACGTCGCGCCGCGCTTCGCCGGCCTCGTCTACTTTTTGATCGCCGTTCCGAAGACGATCGTGCCGTGGGTGTTCGGGATGAAACGGCGGCGCCACGAGGAGCAATTTGCATGATCTGTCCGAAATGCGGGTCCGAATATCGCGATGGCTTCACGCGCTGCAGCGACTGTGACGTCGATCTCGTCGCCCCACCTCCCCCTCCTCCGCCCGACGATCGCGCCGGGATCGAGCTGGTGAAAGTCTGGGAAGGCGGCAACCCCGCGCTCGTGCCGGTGATCGAATCGCTCCTCGACGACGCCGGGATCGAGTACTCGACGACGTCGGAGAATCTGCAGGACCTGTTCGCGTGGGGACGTGTCGGCGGCGGCTTCAATTACGCCATCGGGCCGATCATGTTCTACGTGCGCGCCGAGGATGAGCAGGACGCACGCGCGATCATCGCCGGACTCGCTCAGGCGCCTCCGCCGGAGTTGCCGGACGAAACGTAATCGACCGGCGTGCGCCACAGCCTCCACGACCACGCCCACCACCACGCCGCCCAGATCGTGCTGATCGAGGCCACGCCGATCGCCGCCGCGGTCGCGCCGAAGCGGTCGGCGGCGATGCCGGCCAGCAGCGAGGAGATCGCCGTCGTCAGCGTGGCCAGGCCCCAGTCGGCGGCGAAGACGCGGCCGCGGATCCAGTCGGGCGTCTCGCGCTGCAGGCCGTACGTCGAGGTCATCCACTGCGCGCCGCCGCCGAGGTGGGCGATGAGGATCGTGATCGCCCCGACGGCGAGCGTCGTCGTGAATCCGAGGATCATGTAGCAGAGGCCGAAGAGCATGATCGACGGGCCGATGGTCACGTACTGCCGCTCGTCGCGTCCGGCCGCGAAGGCGCGTACGGCGAACGGACCGAGAAGCGCGCCGATGCCGCGGGCGGCGAAGAGGACGCCGATGCCGAACGCGCCGGCGCGGAAGACCTGCTTGCCGTAGACGCTGAGCAGGGCGATGACGCCGGCGCCGAGACCGTGGCCGCCCTTGACCATGAGCAGCGCCAGGACGCGCGGGTGGGCGCGGGCGTAGCGCACGGTCTCGCGGACCGACTCGCGCAGCGGCGGCGCCTCGTGGTGCTCGCGGACTTCGTTGAAGCGCGCGCGCATCAGCCAGAGGATGCCGGCGGAGACGAGAAAGGAGATCGCGTCGACGACGAAGGAGACGTCGCGCCCGAAGCGCATCGTCACCACGCCGCCGACGGCCGCGCCGACGGCGAGCATCGTCCCCCACGTCGAGCCCATGAGCACATTCGCCGCCCCGAGCTCCTCCTCGGCCACGATGTTCGGCAGCGCCGCCTGCGAGGCCGGCTCGAAGTAGGCCGAGCCGATGGAGATCCCGATCACGCCGAGGTACGCGAACGGCAGCAGCGCCGGCGTGCGCGCCAGCAGCGGCACAAGGCAGGCGCCGGTACGCATCAGATCGACGAGGACCATGAGCTTGCGCCGGTCGACGCGGTCGACGACGTGCCCGGCGATCGGCGTGAAGATGAAGATTGGCAGCGACTGGCAGAGGAGCATCAGCGACGCCAGCGTGGCCGAGCCGGTGAGCTGCAGGACGAGATCGAGCAGCGCGACGGTGAGGAACCAGTCGCCGCCGAGGGAGATCAGCGTGCCGGTGTAGAGCAGGCGGAAGTCGCGGTTGCGACGGAGGAGGGAGAGGTACATGGTTGTTAGTTCTTAGTTCTTAGTTCTTAGTTCTTAGTTGTTAGTTTTCCGCCGCAACTAAGAACTAACAACTAAGAACTAAGAACGAACAACTACCCGCTTTCCACCTCTCCCCGATCCCGCGCCTCCCCCACCCGCTCGTACGTCAGGAACGAGTACGGCAGCGTGTTCTTCTCGTCGGGCTCGTGGTGCTCGGCGTCGGTGAGGCGCCACTCCGTGACGTCGTCGAAGTCGGGGAAGACGGCGTCGCCCTCGAAGTCGGCGTGGATGCGCGTGATGTACATGCGGTCGGCGCGGTGGATGGTCTGCTCGTAGATCTGCGCGCCGCCGGCGATGAAGGGCTCGTCGTCGCCCCTGGCCACGTCGAGCGCGGCGTCGAGCGACGGCACGACCACGATGCCGGGGGCGCAGAAATCGCCGCTGCGCGTGACCACGACGTTCGTCCGCCCCGGCAGCGGCTTGCCGAGGGACTCGAACGTCTTCCGTCCCATGATCAGGTGATGCCCCGTCGTCAGCGCCTTGAAGCGCTTCAGATCGGCGGGCAGATACCACGGCAGCTGGTTGTCGCGGCCGATGACGTTGTTCGCGGCCAGGATGGCGATGATCGAGATCCTCATACGGCGATCGGCGCTTTGATGGCGGGATGGGGATCGTAGCTCTCGAGGCTGAAGTCGCTGAACTTGAAGTCGAAGATCGATTTGATCTCCGGGTTGAGCGTCATCGACGGCAGCGGCCGCGGCGCGCGCGCGAGCTGCTCGCGGGCCTGCTCGACGTGGTTGAGATAGAGGTGGACGTCGCCGAAGGTGTGCACGAAGTCGCCGGGCCGCAGCGCGCAGACCTGCGCGACCATCATCGTCAGCAGCGCGTACGAGGCGATGTTGAAGGGGACGCCGAGGAAGACGTCGGCGCTGCGCTGGTAGAGCTGGCAGGAGAGGCGGCCTTCGGCGACGTAGAACTGGAAGAGCGCGTGGCACGGCGCCAGGGCCATCTTGTCGATGTCGGCGACGTTCCAGGCGCAGACGATGTGCCGCCGCGAGTCGGGATTGCGCCGGATCTCGTCGATCACGTTCGTGATCTGGTCGATGTGCCGCCCGTCCGCGGCCGGCCAGGAGCGCCACTGGTAGCCGTAGATCGGCCCGAGCTCGCCGTCCGCGTCGGCCCATTCGTCCCAGATCGTGACCTTGTTCTCGTTGAGGTAGCGGACGTTGGTGTCGCCGCGCAGGAACCACAACAGCTCGTAGATGATGGAGCGGAGGTGCAGCTTCTTCGTGGTCAGCAGCGGGAAGCCCGCGCCGAGGTCGAAGCGGAGCTGGCGGCCGAAGACGCTGAGGGTGCCCGTGCCCGTGCGGTCGGACTTCTTCGCGCCGTGGTCGAGGATGTCGCGGAGGAGGTCGAGGTAGACCTGCATTTGCCGATTATCGCCTACCTCTATAATCCGCCCGCTCATGCATTACGCCGACGGCGTCCTGCACATCGCCAACGTCTCCGCGCTCGACCTGGCCCGCCGCTTCGGCACGCCGCTGTACGTCTACGACGCGGCGGTCCTCCGGCGGCAGATCGAGCGGGTGAAGCGCGCCTTCGCCCGGCTGCCGTTCCGGCCGTTCTACGCGATGAAGGCGAACTCGAACCTGGCCATCCTGCGGCTCGTGCACCAGCACGGCTTCGGCGCCGACGCGGTGTCGCCGGGGGAGATTTTTCTGGCGCGGCATGCCGGGTTCGCGGCCGAGGAGATCTGGTTCACCTGCTCGAACGTTTCCGATGACGACCTGAAGGCCATCGACGATGCCCGCATCGTCGTCAACCTCAACTCCATGTCCGAGGTCGATCGGATCCTGGCCCTCGGCCTGCCGAATCCGATCGCCCTGCGCGTCAATCCCGACGTCGGCGCCGGGCATCACGTCGACGTCGTCACCGCCGGCGGCGGCGTGAAGTTCGGCATCGACGTCGCCGAGGTCGAGGAGGCGCGCAAAGTCCTGGAGGACAGTGGGCGCAAAGTCGTCGGCCTGCACGCGCACATCGGCTCCGGTATCGACGACCTCGCTCCCCTGCTCGAGTCGGCGCGGCGGATGCTCGCGCTCTCCGCCGGCTTCGGCAATCTCCGCTGGCTCAACTTCGGCGGCGGCATCTCCGTGCCGTACCGGCCGGGGGAGAAAGAGTTCCCCATCGACGACTACGGCGCCGAGCTCACGCGCATCGCCGAGCGCCTCCTGCGCGCGCGCGACCTCACCGCCATCCTCGAGCCGGGGCGCTACGTCGTCGCGCAGTCGGGGACGCTGCTGGCGCGCGTCACGGCGCGGCGGCTCAGCGCCGGCACGTTCTGGATCGGCTGCGACACCGGCTTCAACCACCTCGTCCGTCCGTCGAAGTACGGCGCGTACCACCACATCGTCAACGCCGTCGCGCGCGGCCGCGAGGAGGAGCTCGTCGTGGCCGGCAACCTCTGCGAGTCGGGCGACGTCTTCACGCGCGACGCCGGCGGCAACGTCGCCCCGCGCCGGATGGACGCCACGGAAGTCGGCGACGTCATCGCCTTCCGCGACGCCGGCGCATACGGCTTCTCGATGGCCTCGGGCTACAACGCGCGGCTCTTACCGGCCGAGGTGATGGTGGACGGGGGGGATGTGCGGGTGGTGAGGGAGCGGCAGGGGGTGGAGGATTTGATGGGAGGAATGGAATGAAAACCAGAAACCAGAAACCAGAAACCAGAAGAATGCGTCGCGAGCGGGCCGTCCTCTGGTTTCTGGTTTCTGGTTTCTGGTTTTTCCTTGCGGCCTGCGCGACGACCGCGCCGAAACCCGTGCTCGACCTGAAGATCACCAACGCCCGCATCGTCGACGGCACCGGCGCGCCGTGGTATCGCGGCGACCTTGGCGTGCGCGGCGACACCATCGTCTCCATCGGCGACCTCTCCACGGCCGCGGCGGCGACGACGCTCGATGCCCACGACAACGTCGTCGCCCCCGGCTTCATCGACCTCCTCGGCCAATCGCAGTACAGCGTCCTGCGCGATGCGCACGTCGAGGCCAAGGTGCGCCAGGGCGTCACCACCGAGGTCACGGGCGAAGGGCACTCGCCCGGTCCGGTGAGCCCACGCGTCAAGGACGACGAGGCGCCGGCGAACGAGCGCGTGCCGTGGCGCACCCTCGGCGAGTACTTCGGCGTCCTCGAGAAAAACGGCAGCGCCATCAACTTCGCCCTCTTCGTCGGCGCTTCGAACCCGCGCGAGATGGTCATCGGCGACGTCAACCGCCCGCCCACCGCAGACGAGATGCGCGAAATGGAGCGCATCGTCGATCAAGCCATGCGCGACGGCGCCATCGGCCTCTCCACCTCGCTGATCTATCTTCCGGCGATGTACTCGACGACCGACGAGATCATCAACCTGGCCAAGGTCGCGGCGAAGTACGGCGGCGTCTACTTCAGCCACATCCGCGACGAAGGCGACCACATCGACGCCGCGCTCGACGAGGCCTTCCGCATCGGCCGCGAGGCCAAGATCCCGGTCAACATCTGGCACCTCAAGGTCGGCGGCGCGGCGAACTGGGGGAAGATGCCCCACGTCGTCGAGCGCATCGCCGCGGCGCGCGCCGAGGGGCTCGACGTGGCTGCGAACGTCTACCCCTACATCGCGTCGTCGACGTCGCTGTCGACGCTCATTCCCGATTGGGCGATGGAAGGCGGATACAAGGAGATGCAGAAACGGCTGCAGGATCCCGCGCAGCGGCCGAAGATCGTCGAGGCGCTGCGCGCCCAAGTGGCCAAGCGGCGCGAGCGCGGCATCTATGTGGCGCGCACCGGACGGCCCGAGCTCGCGCAGTACGACAAGCACTTCATCGAAGAGATCGCGGCGATGATGCAGACGAGGCCGGAGGAGGCCCTGATCCGCCTCTTCACCGAGACGTCGTCGTCGCCGAGCGTGATCTTCTTCTCGATGAACGAGGCCGACGTGCAGACGGCGCTGCGCCAGCCGTGGGTCTCGATCGGCTCCGACTCCGGCGCGCCCCCGCCCGCCGCCCGCGCCGCCGGCCTGGCCGTGCACCCGCGCGCCTACGGCACGTTTCCGCGCGTCCTCGGCCACTACGTGCGCGACGAGCACCTCTTCTCGCTCGAAGAGGCGGTGCGGAAGATGACCTCGCAGGCCGCCGACCGCGCCAACCTGCGCGACCGCGGCGTGCTCCGTCCGGGGATGAAGGCGGACATCGTCGTCTTCGATCCGGCGAAGATCCGCGACGTGGCCACGTACGATGATCCGCACCATTTTTCCGAGGGCGTGGTCGACGTGGTGGTGAATGGGGTGGCGGTGTTGCGGGAGGGAGCGATGACGCAGGCGTTGCCGGGGCGGGTGTTGAGGGGCAATGGCTGGAAACACTGAAAAGCTCGTCCGCGCCGTCGGCTTCTGGGGCCTCGTGGCCATGTGCATCAATGCCGTCGTCGGCAGCGGCGTCTTCCTCCTTCCCACCGAGTCCTACCGGCTTCTCGGCCCGTTCTCGCTTTGGGCGCCGCTGCTCTTCGCCGTGCCGGTGTTCATCCTCGTCCTCTGCTTCGCCGAGGCCGCGAGCCACTTCAGCGAGCCGGGGGGCGCGTACCTTTACGCGCGCACCGCCTTCGGCGACTTCGCCGGCTTCGAGACCGGGTGGATGAACTGGATCGCCCGCCTGACCTCGCTGGCGTCGCTGTCGAACGGCTTCGTCCTCTCTCTGGCGCTCTTCTTCCCCACCCTCGGCGGCGGCGCCGCGCGCGCAGCCGTCATCCTCGGATCGATCGCCATCCTCGGCGCGATCCACATCGCCGGCGTCCGCTACGGCGCGGCCTCGATCTACGTCTTCACCCTCGGCAAGCTCGTGCCGCTCGTCGGATTCATCGTCGTCGCCCTCATCGTCTGGAAGCACAATCCCATTCCGGCCTCGCTGCACCTTCCCGGCCCCGGCACCGACTGGAACGCCGCGGCGCTCTTCATGCTCTTCGCCTACGCCGGCTTCGAGAACCTCGGCGTCCCCGCCGGCGAGTACAAAGACCCGCGCCGCGACCTGCCGCGCGCGCTCCTCGTCGGGACGCTGGCCATCGCTGCGATCTACGTGCTGGCGCAGCTCGGGGCGATGTCGGCGATCAACGATCTCTCCGCCACGAAGACGCCGATCGCATCGGCCGCCGCGGAGATCGTCGGCCCCATCGGCGCGATCGTCGTCACCCTCGGCGCGCTGCTGTCGATGGCCGGGACGAACTCCGGCACCGTGCTGGAAGGCTCGCGCATGCTCTACGCGCTGTCGCTCGACCGGCGCATGGGCCCGCTCAGCTACGTCCACCCGCGCTTCCGCACGCCGATCGTGGCGATTGCGATCCACGTCACCGTCGCGGCCATCGCCGCGGTGGCCGGCTCGTTCGCGCAGCTGGCGCTGCTGTCGACCGTAGCGCGGCTCGCGACGTATCTCGCCGGCTGCGCGTCGCTCCCGTTCCTCGGCTCGCGCACGCCGAAGAAAATCATCCTGGCGATCCTCGGCACGATCGTGTCGATGACGTTCGTGATCACGCTGAACCGCTGGAACGCGATTGCCGCAGCCATCGCCCTCGTCGCCGGCGGCATCGTCTACGCGCTCTCAACCAAACATCCACGCGCAGACTGACGCCGCCACGAGCGCGGCCACGATGTCGCCGACGAGCGCGGCCGGGATCACGTGGCGCGTCCGCTTCACGCCGATCGCGCCGAAGTAGACCGCGAGCACGTAGAAGAGCGTCTCCGATGAGCCGTACAGCGTCGCGGCGGTCCGGCCGAGGAGCGAGTCGGGACCGAACTTCTTGATGATGTCCGTCGTCAGCGCCAGCGAGCCGCTGCCGGAGAGCGTGCGCAGGACCACGAGCGGGATCAGATCGGCCGGAAAGCGCGTGCGCGCGGCGATCGGCGCCAGCGCCGCGGTGAGCATGTCCATCGCCCCCGAGGCCCGGAACATGCCGATGGCCACGAGGATCCCGACGAGAAACGGGATGATCCGCACGGCCACGTTGAAGCCTTCCTTCGCGCCGTCGATGAACGTGTCGTACACCTTCACGCCGCGCAGCATGCCGGCGAGCGGGATGGCCACCAGCAGCACCGGGATGGCCCACAGGGAGATGTTCTCCAGCGTCGCCCGGATCATTTGAAGAACCTCTGGAGGATCTTCGCCGTCGTCACGGCGGCCATGGCGCCGCAGAGCGTGGCCACGATCGTCGTGGAAATGATCGACGTCGGATTCTTCGATCCCGCCGCGGCCAGGACCCCGATGATCGTCGCGGGGATGAGCTGGATCCCGGCGGTGTTGAGCACGAGGAACGTCACCATCGCGTTCGAGGCCGTCTCCTTCTCCGGATTCAGCTCCTGCAGCTCCTCCATGGCCTTGATGCCCAGAGGCGTGGCGGCGTTGGAAAGGCCGAGCATGTTCGCGGCGAGGTTCATGATCATGGCCCCGATGGCCGGATGGTCGGGCGGGATCTCCGGAAAGAGCAGGCGCCGGAACGGCGTGAGCAGGCGCGCCAGCAGCGTGACCAGCCCGGCCTTCTCCGCGACGCGCATGACGCCGAGCCAGAGGGTCATGATGCCGACGAGGCCGAGGGAGATCTCGACGGCGGTCTTGGCCGAGTCGACCGACGCCTTCGTCACCTGCGCGGCGGTGCCGTTGAAGATGGCCACGACGAGCGCGATCGCCAGGAGGGCGAACCAGATGTAGTTCAGCATGCGCGCGATGGTAACGCGCGTTAGCGTCCAACCAGCGAGAACGGATCGACCCGCGCTCCCTGCACCCGCATCGCCCAATGCAGATGCGGCGCGGTGACGCGGCCGGTCGCGCCGACCAGCCCGATGATCTGGCCGTTCTTCACGATCGCGCCGCTTCGGGCGTCGATTCGAGAGAGGTGCGCGTAGATCGAATAGATCCCCAGTCCGTGGTCGAGAATCACAGTATTCCCCGTGAAGAACAGCGGTTTCGCGAGGACGACGCGGCCGCGATTCGTTGCATGCACCGGCGTACCGCTCGCCGCGTGCAGGTCGGCGCCGGCGTGCGGCGCGCGAGGCTGGCCGTTGAAGATGCGGCGCTCTCCGAAGTTTCTGCCGACGACTCCGGGAATCGGGACGGTGAAGCGCTCCTCGGGGACGAGGTCCGTCGTGATCCGCGCGTAAATCGCCTCTGTCTCCTTCGACTCGCGCCGTGAGCGCTCGAGGTCCGCCTTGCCCAACTCGACGAAACGCTCTTCGACCTTCAGCGTCGTGGTTGGAAAGGCCTTCGCCACGACCTTGATGAGGATCTCGCGCCGTTCAACGCGTCCGTCGTCCATCGTCAGCACGGCGTCGGCGGCGTGCTCGCCCGGCTTCGTATCGAGATCGACGCCGAGAATCGTCGTCCACGCGGCGCCTGCGTGAAATGCCGGCACCGTCGTCTCCCGCCAAATCACGTGCACGGCTTTGAGGTGCGGTTCGTCCGGCAGCGTCAGCTGAATCGCGCTGCCCTGATTCGCCGTGTAGACGACGGCGGCCAGCAAGAAAGCGATCATCGCGGTGCGGGTTGCAATTGCAGGGCCGAAACTGAAAGCATTCGCCGCATGCGAAAGCTCTTCATCTGCGCCGTTCTTCTGTCTGCTCTGCCGGCCGCCGCGCAGCAGTCGTGGCAGTTCGCGGTCTCGGGCGACTCGCGCGACTGCGGCGACGTGATCATGCCCGCCATCGCCGCCTCCGTCGCCGCGACGCCGGCGCAGTTCTACTGGCACCTCGGCGACTTCCGGAAGATCTACGACTTCGACGAGGACATGCAGGCCGTCAAGGCCTACACCATCATCCAGTACGAGTCGGCGGCGTGGCCCGACTTCATCGCCCAGCAGGTCGGGCCGTTCCGCGACCGCAAGGTCTTTCTGGCCATCGGGAACCACGAGGTCATCGCGCCGAAGACGAAGGACGCCTGGCTCGCGCAGTTCGCCGACTGGCTGATGCAGCCCGAGATCGTGGCCCAGCGCCTCAAGGACGATCCGACGGACCACCAGCTGAAGGCCTACTACCACTGGATCCGGAACGGCGTCGATTTCATCAGCGTCGACAATTCCGACTACTCGTTCGACGACACGCAGGAGAAGTGGATCGAGAGGCGGATCGACGCGGACGTCAGCGACGCCTCGATCACCACGATCGTCGTCGGCGGCCACGCCGCGCTCCCCCACAGCCTGAGCTGCGACCACAGCATGAACCAGACGGCGAACGGCGAACGCTCCGGCACGCAGGTCTACAAGAAACTCCTGGCCGCGTCGAAGGCCGGCAAGAAGGTCTATCTGCTGTTCAGCCATTCGCACTTCTTTCAGAGCAACGTCTTCGACACCGACTACTGGCGCAACAACGGCGGCGTGCTGCCGGGCTGGATCGTCGGAACGGCCGGCGCGGTCCGCTACAAGCTGCCGCCGGGAACGCAAGGACTGGAGAACACCTACGGCTACCTGCTGGCCACGGTCGCCGCGGACGGCAGCATCCGTTTCGATTTCAAGGACGTGAAGCGCGGCGACATCCCGGCCGGCACGGCGGCGCGCTACGCCACGAAGCTCGACTTCTGCTTCAACGAGAACAAAGACACGCGAGATCCGAAGCCGGCCAAGTGCGAGGCGAACGTTCCTTGCGCAATGCCCTGAACGCATGCGCAAAACGATCGCAGCCCTGGCGCTGCTCGTCGCGGCCTGTCACAAGCCCGAGCCTCCCGCGCCGCCGCCGGTGTCGATCCTCCTCGTCACGCTCGACACCACTCGCGCCGACGCCGTGACCGCCGAGGTCGCGCCGGCGTTCAACGCCATCGCCAGGACCGCGCGGCGCTTCGACTCCGCCTACTGCACCGTGCCGCAGACGCTGCCGTCGCACACGTCGATGATGACCGGGCTCTATCCCGGCGGGCACGGGCTGCACGAGAACGGGCGCTATCTCTCGCCGAAGCAGTCGCTGCTTGCGGAGCGATTGAAAGCGAACGGCTACCGCACCGCCGCCTTCGTCTCCGCGTTCGCGCTGGCCCGGCGCTTCGGCCTGGCCCGCGGCTTCGACGTCTACGACGACGCCATGCCCGAGCCGCGCGAGGAGCGCAGCGCGCGCGACACGGCCGGCCGCGCGCTGGCGTACCTCGCGAAATCACCGGAACGAACATTCCTCTGGGTGCACTTCTACGAGCCGCATTTCCCGTACGAGCCGCCCGAGCCGTATCGCACCCGCTTCGCCTCCAATTCCTACCTCGGCGAAGTGGCCGCGATGGACGAGCAGCTCGGCCGGCTCGTGGCGGCCTTCCGGCAGCGCTTCGGCGCGAACGCCGCCGTCATCGTTGTCGGCGACCACGGCGAAGGCCTCGGCGACCACGGCGAGCAGCAGCACGGGAACTTGATGTACCAATCGACGATGCGCGTGCCGCTGCTCGTGGCCGGCCCGGGCGTGACGGCGGGCGACGTCGCCGCGCCGGTGAGCACGCGGCGCATCTTCCACACGATCCTCGACTGGGCGCGCATCGACGCGACGAATTCGCTGCGCGGCGCGGCGAACGAGATTGTCGCCGCCGAGGCCATGAAGCCGTTCCTCGACTACGGATGGCAACCGCAGGTCATGGCCGTCGACGGGCGGATGAAAGCGATCCTCGCCG
>JBKOUP010000087.1:0-4730 GCA_046723495.1 Acidobacteriota bacterium | reverse complement strand
GATCCACGACGACTTCGAGACGCTCCTGCGCTGCAAAAAACAAAAAGGACAGGCGTGATCGCCTGTCCTCCACGAGTTGTCTCGTTGTTCAGCTTACAGCGCCACGACGTTCTGTGCCTGCAGCCCCTTCGGGCCTGTGGTCACTTCGAACTCGACGGCGGCGCCTTCGGGAAGGCTGCGGAAGCCGCGGCCCTGGATCGCCGAGAAGTGCACGAACACGTCCTCGCCCTTCTCCGTCGTGATGAAGCCGAACCCCTTGGCGTCGTTGAACCACTTGACGGTGCCGGTCTGTTTCACGGGTGAATCTCCTTTCTGTGCTGCCGAACGGAGCTACCCGCGGCACATCACAAGTTTCAGGAACTCTAAACCGCCTGCCCCCCGGGTGCATTCCGGCCCGGTCCGGGCCTTGCTACCATCGCGGCAACGATGGATCGCGACCACGAGCTTTCGGCCGAGATGCAGGACCTCGGCGTCGACGTCGTCCCCCGCGAGGAGATCCACGTCGGCGGCGGCCGGCGCGCCTCCCTCCTCAGCGACTGGGACTTCCACCTCTTCAACGAGGGCAGCCACCATCGCCTCTGGGAAAAGCTCGGCGCGCACGCCGTCGAGGGCGGCACGATCTTCGGCGTCTGGGCCCCGAACGCCGCGAGCGTCAGCGTCGTCGGCGACTGGAACGGCTGGAGCCGCCACGCCGACCCGCTGACCGCGCACGGCGCCTCCGGCATCTGGGAAGGCTTCGTCCCCAACGCCGGCAAGGGATCGAAGTACAAGTTCCACGTCCGCTCCCGGCACAACGGCTACGCCGTCGACAAGGCCGACCCCTTCGCCGTCCACGCCGAGATCCCGCCGCGCACGGCCTCGATCGTCTGGGACCTCGCCTACGACTGGCACGACCACGAGTGGATGCGCGCCCGCCACCGCCACAACTCCTTCGAGGCGCCCATCTCGATCTACGAGGTCCACCTCGGCTCGTGGCGCCGCGACGAGCGCAACCGTTCGCTCGGCTATCGCGAGATCGCCGAGCCGCTCGCCGAGTACGTGCGCAAGCTGAACTTCACCCACGTCGAGCTGCTGCCGGTCATGGAGCATCCGTTCTATGGCTCGTGGGGCTACCAGGTCACCGGATTCTTTGCGCCGACGAGCCGCTACGGCACGCCCCAGGACTTCATGTACCTCGTCGACGTGCTGCACCAGAACGGCATCGGCGTGATCCTCGACTGGGTGCCGTCGCATTTCCCGACCGATGAGCACGGTCTGGCGTACTTCGACGGCACGCACCTCTACGAGCACGCCGATCCGCGCCAGGGTTTCCATCCCGACTGGAATTCGCTGATCTTCAACTACGGGCGCAACGAGGTGCGCTCGTTCCTCTCGTCGAGCGCGCTCTACTGGCTCGGCGTCTACCACGCCGACGGCCTGCGCGTCGACGCCGTCGCCTCAATGCTCTATCTCGACTATTCGCGCAAAGCGGGGGAGTGGATCCCGAACGAGCACGGCGGACGCGAGAACCTGGAAGCGATCAAGTTCCTGCGCCGGCTCAACGAGGATGTCTACAAAGTCCATCCCGACGTACAGGTCATCGCCGAGGAGTCGACGGCGTGGCCGATGGTCTCGCGGCCGACGTACATCGGCGGCCTCGGCTTCGGCATGAAATGGGACATGGGATGGATGCACGACTCGCTGCGCTATTTCTCCAAGGATCCGATTCATCGCCGCTTTCACCACAATGACCTCACCTTCCGGATGATGTATGCGTTCACGGAGAATTTCGTGCTGCCGCTGTCGCACGACGAGGTCGTGCACGGCAAGGGATCGCTGATCAACAAAATGCCGGGCGACCATTGGCGCAAATTCGCGAACCTGCGCCTCCTCTTCGCGCACATGATCTCGCAGCCCGCCAAGAAGCTGCTCTTCATGGGCGGGGAGATCGCCCAATGGCGGGAGTGGAACCACGACACGAGCCTCGACTGGCATCTGCTCGACTCGGTGGCCCACGCCGAGCTGCAGCGCTGGGTCGAGGACCTCAACAAGGCCTACAGGACGAACCCCGCGCTGCACGAGCTCGATTTTTCGCCGGACGGCTTCGAGTGGATCGACTGCTGCGACAGCGAGAACGGCGTGGTCTCGCTGATTCGCAAATCGAAATCGGAAGAGCAGATCGTCCTGGCCGTGCTGAGCTTCACACCGCTGCCGCGGCACAACTATGCCGTCGGCGTCCCCCGCGGCGGCCATTGGCGCGAGATCCTCAACAGCGACGCCAAGATTTACGGCGGCAGCGGCCAGGGGAACATGGGCGGCATCGAGGCCGCGCCGATTCCGCTGCATGGGCGCAAGTGGTCGATCAACCTCACCCTCCCGCCATTGGCGGCGGTGTTTTTGATCTCCGAGGAGACGGCGTCCTGATTTCGCTCGGCGCGAACCTCCGGGATCATTGCGAATTTCGTGTCTGGGCGCCCTTCATCGACAACGTCGAGCTGCACATCGTCGCGCCGGTGGAGCGGCGCGTGACAATGACGAAGGACGCGGGCGGCTATCACAGCGCGTCAATCGATTGTGGCGAAGGGACGCGCTACTTCTACGTCGTCAACGGCGTCGACCGTCCCGATCCCGCGTCGCGATTGCAGCCGGAGGGCGTGCATGGGCCTTCCGAGGTCGTCGGGCGCGAGTTCGAGTGGCACGACGAGAATTGGCGCGGCGTCGCGCTCGAGGATCTCGTCTTCTATGAGCTGCACGTCGGCACGTTTACGGACGCGGGGACGTTCGACGCCGTCATTGAGAAGCTCGATGCCTTGCGCGAGCTCGGCATTACCGCCATCCAGTTGATGCCGATCGGGCAATTTCCGGGGCATCGCAATTGGGGCTACGACGGCGTCTACGTCGCCGCGGCGCAGCAGAGCTACGGCGGACCGCTCGGACTGAAGCGTCTCGTCGACGCCGCGCACGGGCGCGGGCTGGCCGTCTTTCTCGACGTCGTCTACAACCACCTCGGCCCGGAAGGGAATTACCTCTCTCAATTCGGGCCGTACTTCACGGACCGCTATAAGACGCCGTGGGGACTGGCGCTCAATTTCGACGGCCCGTACAGCGACGACGTGCGCTGGTTTTTCATCCACAATGCCCTGCAATGGGTCGATGAGTTCCACGTCGACGGCCTGCGCGTCGATGCCGTGCACGCCATTGTCGATCACTCCGCCGAGCCGTTCCTGCAGGACCTCACCAACGCCGTGCGCGGCTGCGCCGAGCGCCTCGGCCGGCACATCTGGACGATCGCCGAGAGCGATCTCAATGACCCGCGCGTCATCACTTCCGCCCCCGAGCTCGGCCTCGGCTTCGACGCGCAGTGGACCGACGACTTCCACCACTCCCTGCACGTCCTCCTGACCGGCGAGCAGGACGGCTACTACGTCAGCTTCGGTCGCGTCAGCGACCTCGCCCGCGTCCTGACCGCCGGCTACCTCTACGTCGGGCAGCACTCGCCCTACCGGCAGCGCAAGTACGGCGCGCGGCCGGCCACGCGCGATGGCGCGCACTTCGTCGTCTTCGCGCAGAACCACGACCAGATCGGCAACCGCATGCGCGGCGAGCGCCTGGCCGCGATCGTCTCGCCGGCGAAGCTGCGCCTGGCCGCGGCCGCCGTCGTCCTCGCGCCCTTCCTGCCGATGCTCTTCATGGGCGAGGAGTACGGCGAGACCGCGCCGTTCCAATACTTCACCTCGCACTCCGACGAAGATCTGATCGAGGCCGTACGCCGCGGGCGGCTCGAGGAGTTCGACGACTTCGAGTGGGTCGGCGAAGCGCCCGACCCGCACGACGACGCGACGTTCTTGCGATCGAAGCTCACGTGGAAAGGCGACGAGGCGCTGCGGACGCTCTACGCCGACCTGTTGCGCCTCCGCCGCGAGACGCCGGCGCTGCGCTCGCTGAATTTGGACGACGTCGAAGTGCACGCCGACGACGAGCGCCGCGTTCTGCTTGTCCGTCGCGGCGATGTTTTCATCGCCTTCAACTTCAGCGAGCTCGAGCAGACGGTGGAGCTGCCGAACGGGAATCGCGTCGTGGTGCCGGCCGAGGGCTTCGCCCTCTGACGGAGCGCCGGCGTCCGCGCCGGCTGGCTCGCGGGCGTCCCGCCCGCCCGCGGCGAGACGCCGCTCAGCCGGCCGCCGGGACGGCGGCGCTCCGTTTGCAACGGCTGAGCTTCGATGTACCGCGTCCCCCGCGCGACCTATCGCGTGCAGTTCAACGCCGGCTTCACCTTCCGCGATGCGCGCGCCGTCGCCCCGTACCTGGCCGAGCTCGGCATCAGCGACATCTACGCCTCGCCGATCCTAAAGGCGCGGCGCGGCAGCACGCACGGCTACGACGTCGTCGACGCCAGCGCGCTCAATCCTGAGCTCGGCACCGAGGAAGACTTCACCGCGCTGCACGAGGAGCTGCAGCGCCTCGGCATGGGCCTGCTGCTCGACGTCGTCCCGAACCACATGGCCGCCAGCGAGGAGAACGCCTGGTGGATGAGCGTCCTCGAGAACGGCCCGCAGTCGCGCTTCCTCCACTACTTTTTCAAGCGCGGCGAAACGCCCGAAAAAGTCCTTCTGCCGATCCTCGGCCGCCCCTACGGCGACACTCTCGAATCCCACGAGCTCCGCCTCGGCTTCGACGCCGACGGCTTCTTCTTCACCTACTACGACCGCCGCCTGCCGCTGGCGCCGTCGTCGTATCGCATCGTCCTGCAG
>JBKOUP010000471.1:0-3866 GCA_046723495.1 Acidobacteriota bacterium | reverse complement strand
TGGCGGAGCCGCTGCCGGCGTAGGCCACGCCGTTCGCCGCGCGCACGACGCGCGTCGTGCCGGGGAGGGCCACCGAGGCGACGAACGAGGGCGGGTCATCGCGGCGGTCGTAGAGGGCCACGCCGTAGCCGGTGGCGGTCCAGAGGTCGTTGCCGTCGATGGAGAGGTCGTTGAAGGTGGAGCGGAATTGCGCGGAGAAGATGGGGGCGACGGGGCATTGGGGGAAGGCGGGGCCGGCAAGGAGAAGACTGACGAGCACCGCCACACGCACACGCATTGCGTGCAAGTTTACAGGCGACAGGCGACAGGCGACAGGTGACAGGTGACAGGCCCTGTCGCCTGTTCCCTGTGACCTGTTCCCTGTTCCCTATTTCGGCCCCGCCCAGACGTCGAGCCGCACCGGCACGTTGTCCTCGACCGTGACGAGGATGTTGTGCGGGACGCTGATGCCGAAGTCGGGCATGTGCACCTTGAAGTTGGAAAGCGCGTGGATGCGGCCGTCCGCCAGCAGCGTCACGTGGACGGGCAACGTCATCCGCTTCGTGACGCCGTGCAGGGTGAAGTCGCCGGTGACGTTGATGTCGGGGGGCGCGCCGGCCACGCTCACCGACTTGAACGACGCCGTCGGGAACTTCGCCGTGTGGAGATACAGCTCCTTCATTTCCTTGTTGCGCAGCGAATTGCCGGTGTCGAGCGAGCTCATGTCGATGGTGATGGCCACGCTCGACTCCGCGGGCTTGGCGGGATCGGCGACGATGGTGCCGCTCACCTTGTTGGTCTTTCCGTCGAAGCTGTCGTACGTGTCCTCGGCGTGGAACTCGGCCGTGCTGTTCTTGACCTCGTAGGTCTTCGACTGCGCGAAGAGCGGCGCGGCCGCGGCGACGGCCGCCAGAAAGACGATCAGCTGTCTCATGGCCGCGCGAACAGAGGCGTTTCGCCGCCGATTCCGGCCAGGCGTAACGCTTTGCGAACGTACGACGGGTGCGGGAAATCGGAGGCGGGATCGATCCAGGCGTAGTGGCGCGTCTTCTTTGCGGTGGCGGCGAAGACCTCGAACTCGATGCGCCGGTTCGTGACCGTGTGGCGAAACCTGCCGAGTCGCTGCTTCTGCGAAACGTGCAGCGGAGCTCCGGTCAGCAGCGAGGTGTCGCCGTGCGGGAGGTGGAACATCGCATTCATCAGCGGCCCGGCCTCGCGGCGCATGAGCACGCGGCCGCGGCGGTCGGTGACGAGGTAGAGAGCGATGCGGAGCTGCCGCGTTTCCGGCTTCTTCCGTGGGCGGGGGAAGTCGGCGACGCGGTTCGCGGCGAAGGCGATGCAGTCGTCGCGCAGCGGGCATTCGCGGCAGAGCGGATTGCGCGGCTTGCAGATCAGCGCGCCGAGCTCCATCAAGCCCTGATTGAGATCGCGCGGCGACTTCGCAGCTTGCACGAGCTCCTCGGCGCGCGCCCACGGATCGCCGTCGTCCGCGTAGAGGCGCGCCAGGACGCGGGCGACGTTGCCGTCGACGATCGGCGCGGCGTCGTCGAAGGCGATGGAGGCGATCGCGCCGGAGGTATAGCGGCCGATGCCGGGGATCGTCATCAGCTCCTCGACGGAGCGCGGCATCGCGCCGCGGGCCACGACCGCGCGCGCGCCGTCGCGGAGCATCCGCGCCCGGCGGTAATAGCCGAGGCCGGACCAGGCGGCGGTGACGTCGTCGTCGGAAGCGGCGGCGAGCGCGGCCGGCGTCGGGAAGCGTTCCACGAAGCGCGCGAAGTAGCCGAGCACGACTTCCATCCGCGTCTGCTGGGCCATGACCTCGGCCACCCAGACGTGGTAGGGGTCGTAATTTTCGCGCCACGGGAGGGGGCGCCGGCTGCGCGCGAACCAGCGCTCGACGTTGCGCGGCACGGACGAGCCAGGCAAGATCTTTGTATTGTATATTTTCGGGTCTGGAGCCATGACAACCATCGATGAAGCCGTTCAGTCCCCGCAGACTGAAGCCGAGCAGGGGAAGTACGTCTACTGCATCATCAAGACCGAAGCGCCGAAGGATTTCGGCGCGGTTGGCATCGGCGGGCGCGGCGACCGCGTCTACACCGTCCACTACAAAGAGTTCGGCGCGGTGGTCTCGAACTGCCCGCTGATCGTCTTCGACCCCACCCGCGAGAACGCCCTCGCCCACGAGCACGTCAACGAGCTGGTCATGAAGGACTTTACGGTCCTCCCGATGTCCTTCGGCACGGTCTTCCGCACCGAGAACGACATCAAGGAGTTCCTCAAGGGGACGTACGAGGCCCTCAGCGACGTGCTCCAGAAGATGGAGGGAAAGATCGAGTTCGGCCTGAAGGTGAACTGGGACAAGGACCAGGTCATCCGCGAGATCGAGACGGAGAACGAGGAGATCCGCCGGCTGAAGGAGGAGATCTCCTCGAACACATCGACGTCGACGTACTTCTCGCGCATGCAGCTCGGGCGGGTGGTGGAGTCGGCGCTGCAGGCGAAGGCCGACGCGTACGTGAGCGAGATCTACGAGGCCCTGCGCGACGCCGCCATCGCCTCGCGCTCGAACAAGCCCATCGGCGACAAGATGATCATGAACGCGGCGTTCCTCGTGGAGCGCGAGAAGACGAAGTCCTTCGACGACCAGATCTCCGAGATCGCCAAGAAGTACGAGAACAAGCTGTCGTTCCTCTACACGGGGCCGTGGCCGCCGTACAACTTCGTGAACATTCGGTTGAAGCTGGAGCGGGCGGAGAGATAGGTTGTTAGGTTCTTAGGTTGTTAGGTTCTTAAGTTTGAACCTAAGAACCTAACAACGTAACAACCTAAGAACCTCATGTTTCTTCTCGACGACATCCTCCTCCTCCCCCTCAAGGCGCCCGTCGCGGCCTTCGAATGGATCATGAAGCAGATTCAGACGATGGCGAACGAGGAGCTGCTCGACGATCAGCCGTGGAAGGAGCGGCTCATCGAGCTGCAGATGCGGCTGGAGCTCGGCGAGATCTCCGAGGAGGACTACGCCGTCGAGGAGGCGCAGGTGTTCCAGGCCCTGCGCGACATCCGCGCCCGCAAGGAAGAGCTGGCCCGGCAGGCCGCCGGGGATGAGGACGAAGAGACCGGCATCGGCATCTACACTGGGTACGGTGAATGAGGCATTCGACTCCCTCCGCGACCGCCGCGTCATCCTGATCGGCGGCAAGGGCGGGGTGGGGAAGACGACGGTGTCGATCGCCGCGGCGCTGCGGTTGGACGGGGCGATTCTCTTCACGACGGATCCGGCTTCGAACCTCGGCGATGTTCTGGGGAGCGAGTTGCGATTCGAGTCTCTCGACGCCCCCTCGCTCTATCGCCGGTTTCTCGACCGCAATCTCCCCCAGCTCCTCGAGATCGGCGACCGCGGCACCTATCTCGACAAAGACGAGCTGCGGCGGTTCTTCGAGCTCTCCCTGCCGGGGGTCGACGAGCTGATGGCCTGGATGCGCATCGGCGAGCTGGCCGAGGAGAACCCGTCCTCGATCATCGTCGTCGACACGGCGCCGACGGGGCACACGCTGCGGATGCTCGGCGCGGCGGAACATTTCCGGCGCTTCGCCGCGGCGCTCGACGCCATGCAGGCCAAGCATCGGGAGATGGTGCGCCAGCTCACGCGGCGCTCCGGGCGCGACGCGGTCGACGCCTTCATCACCGACTTCGAAGCGACGGCCCGGCGGCGGCGGGAGCTGCTCGTCACGCGCGGCGCGTTCTTGCCGGTGTTCCTGTCCGAGCCGTGGGTGGTGGAGCAGACGAAGCGTTTGATCGCCGAGATCGAGATCCCGGTGCCGTTCGCGGTCCTGAACCGCGTCGCCGCGGCCGACTGCGAGCGCGACCGCGCCCGCATGCCC
>JBKOUP010000133.1:0-3601 GCA_046723495.1 Acidobacteriota bacterium | reverse complement strand
CCGTCGCCATCGCCCTCGGCTCGAACCTCGGCGACCGCGCGCTCATGCTGCGCCGCGCCATTCACGAGCTGGGGCGCGTCGTCCGCGTCGTCCGCGTCAGCTCGTTCCACGAGACCGAGCCGGTCGGCGCGCCGCCCGGCTCGCCGCGATTTTTGAATGCGGTCGTCCTCGGCTACACGTCGCTCGCGCCGCAGCAACTCCTCGAAGCCCTGCAGTCGATCGAGCATCGCCTCGGCCGCCGGCGCACGCGCGTGCGCAACGCCCCCCGTACCATCGACCTCGATCTCATCTTCCACAGCGCCCACCGCGCGCGGACGCGGCAGCTCACGCTGCCGCATCCGCGCTACCGGGAGCGCGAGTTCGTCATGGCGCCGTTGGGGGAGGTGTGGCGGGGTGCCACGGATTTGATTTCGATATCGCGAAGCGGCGACTCCCGCATCACCTGCACGAGAGCCTGACCGCTTCGTTGATCTTTGACGCGCCGGTATTCGTCGGCCGAGAGGGCAACGACTTCCCCCCGGCCGTGCACCGTAATGCGTTGAGGTCCCTCCGTCTTCGCCTTCCGTACCAGTTCGCTCAGATGCGCTTTCGCATCCTGAAGAGCCCACGTGCGGATTCCGGCCATGCCGACCAGCTTACGCCCTACGACGTGAACTTATTCGGGAACTGCTTGACGATGCCGCTCGACAGCGTGTCGGCCATCATCATCGACTGGTTGTAAATCGCGTCGAAGTTCGTCACGTCGTCGGTGTAGTTCTTCTGCAGCCGGTCGACCGCCTCGCGCGTCGTCAGGGCCAGGTGCTGGTTCAGCATGTCCAGCACGGCCTGGCGCGGCCAGTTCGGGTTCGCGCTGCTGAGGAACGTGGCCAGGTCGGCGGCGTTGGCGTGCCAGCGCGCGTCGGCGTCCTTGAGCTTGGCCTGGTCGTTCGCCTTCGCCGCGCTCACGACGTCGACGGCGATCAGGATGTGCTGGCGCAGCAGTCCGGCGAGCTTGTTGCCCGCGTCGGTGCCGTAATACGCGGCGACGGCGTGGCCGATGTCATCCTGATTCTTCAGCAGCCGGTCCGCGACCGGCTTCGCGTCGGCCGTGCCGTCGACGGCGGCGATGATGTAGTTGCGCGTCCAGAAGACGTGATCGGACCACAGCTTGCGCATGCCCTGGTTGAGCGCCGCGCTCTGGCTGGTGGCGGTCATTGCGCTCGCCATCGGCTGCGCCGTGGTGTCGTAGGTGCTCGACGAACAGGCCGCGACGAGCACCATGATGAGAGGGATCATTCCGAGCTTTCGCATGAAGTCCTCCTTGCTATTTCCGCAAGGGGAATCGTGCACAACTTGCGCCGGGCGACTGGCTAGCGCGTGCCGACGCCGCCGCCGAGCTCGACATGCGCATGCGCGCGGGCCACCGTGACGGCGTGGCTGAGGAGGGGGTACGGGTCGACCATCTCGTCGCTACGGTTCACTCCGAAATGGAGGTGCGACGGCGTGTACTTCGCGTTGCCGGTGTTGCCGACGAAACCGAGGAGGTCGCCGGCCTGCACTTCCATCCCTTCGTAGAGGCCGGGAGCCCAGCGGTCGAGGTGCGCGTAGTAGAACGACGCGCCGCTCTCCGTCGTCAGCCAGAGGCAGTGGCCGCCGAGCTTCTGGTCGCCGATGTAGCTGACGATCC
Source organism: Acidobacteriota bacterium (assembly GCA_046723495.1). Lineage (GTDB taxonomy): Bacteria > Acidobacteriota > Thermoanaerobaculia > Gp7-AA8 > Gp7-AA8 > DATDFB01. Next base: position 1,935 of record JBKOUP010000133.1, on the reverse strand, counting down.
CGTCCGCCACGGCGACGATCTCGGTGCCTTTCGGCGCGAAGATGTCGATCCCTTTATGCACGCGGCCGCCGGAGCGCGGGTCGTGCCAGCTGTCGGTGAGCTTGCCGGGCGTGATGCCGACGACCGGCATGCGCAACTGCGAGCCGTTGAGCGGCGCGAAGAGGGCCTGGGCGCGCTCGGCGAACTCGCGGTCGCGCGCGGCCTTCGTCGTCGTGCTCGGCGCGATCGTCGGCTTGCGGATGATCTCGCGGCTCGTGTAGCGGCTGAGGTCGGCGCGGAGCTGCGCGTTGAGTAGCGTCCAGTCGTCGTCGTCCGCGGCCGGCAGCGACGCGGCGGCCGTCTGCTGCGGCTGGGGCGTGTCGAGCAGCGGCAGGGAGGCGCAGCCGCTGAGGAAAAGCGTCGCGCCCGCCAGCACGCTGCAACAACACGTGCCAACCCACCACCTGCGAGCGCGAAGGATTTCCATGGCTAACCGGGACTCGGCGCAGTTTACGGGCTAGCCGTTGAGCTTGTAAAGAGTGTCGCTGTGAACTCTTCAATCCTGCGGACCGGGACGACGTCGACGTCGGCGCGGATCTCCGAGGCGTTCGACTGCGGCACGACCAGGCGGCGGAAGCCGAGCGCGGCGGCCTCGCGGGCGCGGAGGTCGGCCTGCGACACGCCGCGCACCTCGCCGAGAAGGCCGACCTCGCCGAAGAGCGCCACGTCGTGGGCGATCGGCGCGTTGCGCTGCGACGACAGCAGCGCCGCCACCACGCCGAGGTCGATGGCCGGCTCGCCGATCTGCAGGCCGCCGGCGAGATTCACGTAGACGTCGTGGCTGACGAAGTTCCCGCCGCTCTTCTTTTCCAGCACCGCCAGCAGCAGCGACACGCGGTTCGCGTCGATGCCCATGGCCATCCTGCGCGGCGAGGGGAAATGCGTCGCGGAGACGAGGGCCTGCACCTCGATCAGCAGCGGACGCGTTCCTTCGAGCGCGACGACGTTGGCGGAGCCGGCCGCGCTGGACCGCTGCGCCAGCAGCGCCGCCGAGGGGTTCGGCACCTCCTCGAGGCCGCCGTCGTGCATCTCGTAGATCGCCACCTCGTTCACCGGGCCGAAGCGGTTCTTGTAGGCGCGCACCACGCGATAGTTCTGAAACTTGTCGCCCTCGAAGTAGAGCACCGTGTCGACGATGTGCTCGAGCGACTTCGGGCCGGCGATCGTCCCCTCTTTCGTGATGTGGCCGATGAGGAAGATCGGGATTGACAGCCGCTTGGCCAGCGTCATCAGCAGGCCGGCGGAGTCGCGGACTTGCGCGACCGAGCCGGGCATGGAGTCGTTCGCCGTCGTGTGCACGGTCTGGATGGAGTCGACGATGACGGCGGCGGGGAGCATGGCCTCGACTGCCGCGACGATCTTCTCGACCGAGGTCTCGGTGTAGAGGCGGATGTTCTCGGAGGTCGTGCCGAGGCGGCGCGCGCGCAGGGCGATCTGGCGCGGCGACTCCTCGCCGGAGACGTAGAGCACGGCGCCGCCGCGGGCCAGCTGCTGTGCGGCCTGCAGCAGCAGCGTCGACTTGCCGATGCCCGGCTCGCCGCCGACGAGCGTGACCGCGCCGAGCACGAGGCCGCCGCCGAGGACGCGGTCGAGATCCGGCAGGTGCGTGGAGATGCGCGGAGCGACGTCGGCGTCGATGGCGTCGATCGGCATCGGCGCCGCGCCCGCGCTGCTGAGCGCCACGCGCGGGCGCTCTTCCGTTTCTTCCTGAACGTAGGAGCTCCAGGCGTTGCACTCGGGGCAGCGGCCGAGCCACTTCGAGGTTTGGTTGCCGCATTCGGTGCAGGAGTAGATGGTGGATTTCTTGGGCATCAGCTCTTGGCTCTTAGCTCTTGGCTCTTAGGCCCGCCCGCCCTCGGTCTCCTAAGAGCTAAGAGCCAAGAGCCAAGAGCTAAA
>JBKOUP010000522.1:0-8629 GCA_046723495.1 Acidobacteriota bacterium | reverse complement strand
AATAAGCGCCTCGTGTCCTATCATGGCGTGAAGCTGGAGATCGACCTTCCGAAGTCGCGTCGCCGTTCATGCTCGTGATCTTCGTCGACACATCGGTGTGGGTCGAGGCGCTCCGCTCAGGAGGGGGTCGAGCGGCGCGGCAATTGGCGGAACTGCTCGATTCCCGAGAGGTTGAGCTTCTGCTCCTGTGTGCATCGAGATCCTAGCCGGAGCCTCGAACACAGACGTCGTTCCGCTGCGTCGTGTGCTTTCCGCGCTTCCGCTTTCTTTCCCACTGAAGAGACGTGTATCCGGATTGATGCTTGCTTAAGCGCGCACGGGCCGCTGTAGAGCGTTTCGGTTTCGCGGACCTTCTGATCGCGGCCATTGCGGCCGATCGGCACCGCACCGATTTGGTCCTTCGACGCGGACTTCACGCGTATGGGCCGCATCGGCCTGGTTGAGATTCATCGCACCTCAAAGGCGGCCTGAATAGATGCGGATTCGTCGCTGGCGTTTGGTCGGCGGCGGCGGGACGCCGCCGGGACGGCCGTCGAGACGACGGCGCGACTGTTACTTCACCGCCCCCACCGTGAACCCCTCGATGAACCGATCCAGGAACAGGTTGTAAAGAATCCCGATCGGCACGCTCGTGATCAGGCAGGCGGCCATCAGCGAGCCCCAGTAGTAGACGTCGCCCCGCACGAGAAACGTGGGGACGCCCACCCCTACCGTCTGGTGGGCGGCGGAGGAGATGAACGTCAGGGCGTAGACGAATTCCTGGGTCACGAGGGTAAAGGCGAAGATCACCACCGTGAGGATGCCTGAGGTCGACATCGGGATCATCAGCTTCACGAAGGCGCCCCAGCGCGTGAGGCCGTCGACCATCGCGGCGTCGTCCAGATCCTTCGGGATCGATTTGAAGAAGCCCATGAGCAGCCAGGTGGAGAACGGGATCGTGAAGCTTGGGTAGACGATGATGATCGACCAGAGCGAGTCCTGCACGCCGAGCATGGCCACGACCTTCGACAGCGGGATGAACAGCAGCGTCGGCGGGATGAGGTACGTGAGGAAGACGCCGATGCCGAGCTGCGCGCCCCACGTGCCGGTCAGGCGGGCCAGCGCGTACGCGGCGGGGACGGCGAGCAGCAGGGTGATGATCACCACGACGAGGCCGGCGAAGGCGGTGTTCAACACCCACCTTGGAAACATCGTCTCGTTGAAGAGCAGCTTCAGGTGATCGAGCGTCGGGCGCTCGTTGTAGATGAAGGGGTTGTTCTTCAGGTTGTTCAGGTCGGTGTTGCGCTTGAACGTCGTGATCAGCATCCAATAGAACGGGAAGGCCAGGATCACGGCGAAGAAGAGGCGCACGCACCACATGGCGATCTTCGCCAGCCAGGTGCGGGCGCGGCGGCGGGCCATTACGTCACCTCCGCGCGGTGCGCCGTGCGCAGCATGAAGTACGCGGCCACGACGAGGAGCGGCACGAGGAAGATCGAGATCGTCGCCCCCTCCGCGAGGTCCGAGCCGAGGACGCCGGTGAAGAAGGCCTCGGAGGGGATGACCTGGGTCGTGTCGTAGGGGCCGCCGCGGGTCAGGATGTAGATCACGGTCATGTCGGTGAACGTGAAGATCGCGCCGAAGAGGACGGCCACGTTGATGATTGGAAGCATCATCGGGATGGTGATCTGGAACAGGGTCCGGAAGAAGCCGGCGCCGTCGACGGCGGCGGCCTCGGGGATGTCCTTCGGGATCGCCGTGAGGCCGGCCAGGATGATGACCGTGGCGAAGGGCAGCATGTGCCAGGTGTGCACGAGGATCACCGACATCATGGCCAGCTTCGGCTCGCCGAGCCACATCGGCGTGTCGAAGGGCTTGAAGATGTGCATCCTCACGCCGACCCAGCTGATCACGCTGTAGAGCGAGTCGAGGATCCACTTCCATCCCAGCGAGCCGATCGACACCGGCGCCACCCACGGCAGCAGGATCAGAAAGCGCAGGAAGCGGCGGCCGGGGAAGGCGTCCTTGAGCGCCAGGGCCAGCATGTTCGCGCCGATGAGGACGAGGATCTGCGAGGTGATGGTGAAGACGAACGAGTTCTGCAGGGAGCGGCGGAAGGTCGGGTTGCGCAGGACGTCGACGAAGTTGTGCAGGCCGACGAAGTGCAGCTGGGTGCTGCCGACCTTGGCGTCCGTCATGCTGTAGACGAAGGCCATGAAGAACGGCACGCCGACGAGGGCCACGATGTAGATGATGGCCGGCATGAACATGGCCGGTCCGAGCCAGCGCTGCCGTCTCATGGTTTCAAGTTTATCCGGCGCGAAGACGCGGGATTCATTGGAACCTCCGCGGAGTCGTGCGCTTCTCCGTCGTCGGATCGAAGAATTTCAGGTCGCTCTCGGCGACGTGAAACGTGTTCACGGTGCCGTCGTCGAGCCCCTCCGCATGCGTCGACGGAATGCGCGAGATCGCTTTCCGTCCGCCGAACGGGCCGCCCTCGATGAGGCCGTAGAGGATCCGCTCCGCGCCGAGGTACTCGCTGTGGGTGATGCGGAACTGGAAGGCGACGTTCTCTCCGGCGCGGCCGGCGAAGCCGGGCGGGACGAAGTGTTCGGGACGGAAGCCGACGATGACGCCGCCGGCGTTGTCGGGCGGCAAGAGATTCATCGGCGGCGAGCCGAGGAACGTGGCCACGAACGTGTCGGCGGGCTCGTCGTAGACGTCGGCCGGCGTGCCGATCTGGCGGACGACGCCCTGGGACATGACCACGACGCGGTCGCCCATGGCCATGGCCTCGACCTGGTCGTGCGTGACGTAGATGGCCGTCGTGCCGATTCTTTTCTGGAACTGCTCGAGCTCTTCGCGGGCCGAGGCCCGAAGCTTGGCGTCGAGATTCGACAGCGGCTCATCGAGGAGAAATAGCGACGGCTCGCGCACGATGGCGCGCGCGAGGGCGACGCGCTGGCGCTCGCCGCCGGAGAGCTCGCGCGGCTTGCGGGCGAAGAGATGGCCGATGCCGAGGAGCGAGGCGGCCCACTCGGCCTGCGTCTTCTGCTTCTCCTTCGAGACGCCCTGCGCCTTCAGCGGGAAGATGATGTTCTTGTAGACGGTGAGGTGCGGATAGAGCGCGTAGCTCTGGAAGACCATGGCGATGCCGCGCTCGCGCGGGGTGAGGTCGTTGACGACGCGGCCGCCGATGAGGATGTCGCCGGAGGTCGGCTCCTCGAGGCCGGCGATCATCCGCAGCAGGGTGGTTTTTCCCGAGCCCGAGGGGCCGAGGAGGACGAGGAACTCGCCCTCCCGGCTCTGCAGGTCGACGTTGTTGACGGCGCCGACGTTTCCGCGTTTGAAGATTTTGGTTAGTTGTCTGGTCTCTACGACCGCCATTCGTTCCTCATGACAAAAGATTGGGTCATTTCCACTTCGCGAAGATGCGGCGCACTTCCTGGTCCGCGGCCTTCACCGCGGCCTCGGGCGTCATCTCGTCTTTGGCCGCTTTCGCGAACATCGTCGGGATGACGAAGGTGTTGAAGACCTCGTCGATCGCCGCCGACGCGTAGCCCGGATAGCCGACGTTCGTCGCCCAACTGAGCACGTCGCCGAGGACGGCGTACTTGTTCGGCGGCACGCCCTTCGGATCGTTGGCAATGAGCTGCTTGAGATTCGGCACGGTCGTGGGGAAGCAGGGGAAGTTGTAGAACTCGCTGGCCTTGAACGCCGTCTCGAAGCTGTCGATGAGGTCCATGAGGAACTGCTTGGCCCCATCCTTGTTCTCGGCGAACTCCCAGATCACGTAGCAGTCCATGACGTGCTCGCAGGCGATGCGGCGCACCGGGCCCTTGAGCGCGGGACGGAGCTGGATCTGCTTCGACATCTCCGGGTTGTCCTTCTCCGCGGAGCGGGTGACGGAGATGGCGTTGGCGACGTAGGAGAGCTTCCCGGCCAGGATGCCGCGGTTGTTCGACGACGGATCCCACGAGAAGACCTCGGCGGTCTCGGTCTGCTTGTACAGCTCGCGCATGAACTTCACGGCCTCGACGGTGTGCTTGGAGTTCAGCGTGACGTTGCCTTTCTCGTCCTGCTCGGAGCCGCCGAACGACCACAGCAGCGCGCGCATGGCCATGTTCGTGTCGAGCTCCTGCGAGAGCCCGATGCCGACGGGGTTGCCGTGCTTCTCCTTGATGGCCTTGCCGCCTTTGAGGAGGTCCTCCCACGTGTCGGGGCCGTGCGGGAAGCCGACGTCGGCCCAGAGGTCGGCGCGGTAGTTGCCTGGGTCGGGGACGTAGGAGTCGGAGAAGGCGAAGAACTTCTTGCTCTTCGGGTTGTAGGTGGAGCGGTATCCGAGCTCGATCGACTTGCCGTGCTTCTTCTGCACGTGGTCGTAGATCTCGCGGTGGTCGATGACCTGCTTCTCGTACGCGGCCGGCGGCGAGAGGAACATGAAGAGGTCGTGCCCCTTCTTGGCCGCGACCTCGGCGGCGGCGCGGGCGTTGATCTCGCCGATGGCGATGTGGTCGACGACGACGTTGGTGTTGTGCTTGGCGCCCCACTCCTTGGTGAAGACGCCGTCGAACCATTTGTCGTAGCCGGGGACGAAGTGGCTCCACTGGATGATCTTCAGCGTTTTCTGCTGGGCCAGGGCGCGTTGGGGAAAGAGGAAGCCGGTGGTGAGTCCTGCCGCCGCGGCGGCACCGCCCGTGATCTTGACGAATTTTCTCCTGGTGATTTTGTCGACGGAGCGTTTCGACATGGGCATCTCCCTTCGTTCGCGATGTTCGACGGTGGACGGAGACGACGAAAAACCAGCGGGATCATACGCCCGTCTGAGGGTTATGAAACAGCAGGCAATTCTTCTCCTGGCGGCGGCGACGGCTGGGACGGCCGTGGCGAACGGCGCGGCGTGAACGTTGCGCTCAAGAAGCCTTAGGCTCACGCGCGCAGCGGATCAAAGCCAGCGACGCCCGGGAGGAAGCGGATCGTCGAAATCACGTCCGATGCGGATGCGCCCGCGCAGACGTCCCGGCTTGCGTTTGACGGGAGCAGGACGAAACGGAACCAGGCGCGCAGCTGGACGGCCTCCGCGAGCGATGATGATTTCCTCTCCGGCCTCAGCGCGTTCGACCAGCTGAGAGAGCCGGGTCTTGGCGTCATAGATATTGACTTGCTCGGCCATCTGGTCTGACCTGGCTAAGTTTATCAGCTCAGGAAGCGGTAGGCTCTCCCTGCTTTCTCGCGAACGCCCACGTCCCCAGCAGCCACAGCACTCCGAACGTGATGGCCATGTCGGCCACGTTGAACACGCCCGTGTGCAGCGGTCCGGCCTGCAGGTAGATGAAGTCGGTCACGCGGCCGCTGAAGCGGATGCGGTCGATCAGGTTTCCGATTCCGCCGCCGACGATGAAGGCGAGGGCGATGTCGTCGCCGTGCGCGGTGACCTTCCCGCGAATCAGCACGACGATCGCGGCGATCAGGCCGATGGCCACGACCACGTCGAAGATCACCGTGCGCAGATGCGCCGGCAGGTTCGAGCCGAGCGACAGGAACGCGCCGGAGTTCTCGGTGTAGACCAGCGTGATCAGACGGCCGAGGAAGTGGCGGGGCATGAAGTCGCCGAGGGTGGCCCGGACGATGCCCTTCGTCGTCTGGTCGAGCAGGAGGACGGCGGCGATGATCACTGCGTAGGCGATTCGTTTCATCACATCACCACGTCCGGCACGCGGCCTTCGCGCTCGCTCCAGGAGCGGATCGTCGAGACGTTCTGGAACCCGCGCGGCAGCTTCAGACCGCGCTGGGCGCGCTTGCCGGCGTACGTGGCCAGGTCGTCGCCCTTCAGGTTCGTGTAGCGCTTCCCGGCGTGCACGACCAGCGTCCCGTCCTGCGGCACGACCGCCGTGGCGATCACCTTCTCCGGGAACAGCTCCGTCTTGTGCAGCTTGATCGTCTGTACTCCTTTGCCGCGGGCGAGCTGCGGCAGCTCGTCGGCGCCGAAGAGCAGCAGCTTCCCGCTCGTCGTCGCCGCGGCGATCCAGTCCGACTTCGTGTCGTGCACGCGCTGCGGCCGCAGCACGCTCGCCCCCTTGCCGGCGTTCACGATCGACTTCCCCGCTTTCAGCCGCGTCATCATCTCCTCGAGGCGGACGATGAAGCCGTAGCCGTCGTCGGTCGTCAGCAGCCAGAGGTCGTCGGGCTCGCCCATCAGCACGCCGGCGAAGCTCGCGCCGGCGGGCGGAGTGAGGAACGCCGTCAGCGGCTCGCCGTGGCCCTTCGCCGACGGCAGCTCATGCGCCGGCAGCGAGTACGCGCGCCCGGTCGAGTCGATCACGACCGCGAGCTGATTGCTGCGCCCGCGCGCCGAGTGCAGGTAGGCGTCGCCCGACTTGTACTGCAGCGCGCTCGGATCGAGGTCGTGGCCCTTGCCGGCGCGGATCCATCCCTTCTCCGACAGCACGACCGTCACCGGCTCGGACGGAATGAGCGCGGTGGCGTCGAGGGCCTTGGCCGCCTCGCGCTCGACGATCGGGGAGCGGCGCTTGTCGCCGAACTCCTCGGCGTCTTTGAGCAGCTCCTCGCGCACCTGCTTGCGGAGGCGGGCCTTCGATCCGAGGATCTTCTCCAGCTCCGCGCGCTCCGTCTGCAGTTTGTTCTGCTCGCCGCGGATCTGCATCTCCTCGAGCCTGTTCAGGAAACGCAGCTTCAGCTCCAGGATGGCCTCGGCCTGCGGCTCGGAGAGCTTGAAGCGCGCCATCAGCACCGGCTTCGGCTCATCTTCGCGGCGGATGATCTTGATCACTTCGTCGATGTTGAGGAAGGCGATGAGGTAGCCGTCGAGGATGTGCAGCCGGGCGTTGACGTGGTCGTAGCGATGCTGCAGCCGGCGGCGCACGGTCTCGATGCGGAACTCCAGCCATTCGAGCAGGAGGTCCTTGAGCGCGAAGAGACGCGGCCGGCCGTCGAGGCCGATCATGTTCATGTTCACGCGGTAAGCGCGCTCGAGGTCGGTCGTGGCGAAGAGGTGGGTCATCAGCTCGTCGAGGTCGACGCGGTTCGAGCGCGGCTCGATGACCAGGCGCGTCGGGATCTCGTGGTCGGCCTCGTCGCGGTAGTGCTCGACCATCGGCAGCTTCTTGGCCTGATGCTGGGCGTCGATCTGCGTCAGCACCTTCGCCGGCGAGACCTGGTACGGCAGCGCGGTGATGACGATGTTCCCGTCCTCGATCTCCCACTTGGCGCGCTGGCGGATGCTGCCGTAGCCGGTCTTGTACATCTCGCGGATCTCCGCCGGCGGCGTGATGATCTCGGCCTCGGTCGGAAAGTCCGGCCCTTTGACGTGCTTGGTGATCTGCGCGATGGTGGCCTCGGGGTTGTCGAGGAGCTCGATGCAGGCGTTCACGACCTCGCGGGCGTTGTGCGAGGGGATGTCGGTGGCCATGCCGACGGCGATCCCCGAGGCGCCGTTGAGGAGGACGTGCGGAAGACGCGACGGGAGGAGCTTCGGCTCCTTCAGCGTGCCGTCGAAGTTCTGCCCCCACTCGACCGTGCCCTGCTCGAGCTCGGAGAGGAGCGTCTGCGAGAACTTGGCGAGCTTGGCCTCGGTGTAGCGCATGGCCGCGAACTCTTTCGGATCGTCGGGCGAGCCGAAGTTCCCCTGCCCCTCGACGAGCGGGTAGCGCATCGAGAAGGGCTGGGCCAGCAGGACCATGGCGTCGTAGCAGGCCGTGTCGCCGTGAGGGTGGTATTTGCCGATGACGTCGCCGACGGTGCGCGCCGACTTCTTCGGCTTCGAGTTCGGCCCGAGCCCGAGCTCGGACATGGCGAAGACGATGCGCCGCTGCACCGGCTTGAGACCGTCGGCGATGTGCGGGAGGGCGCGGTCGAGGATGACGTACATCGAGTAGTCGAGGTAGGCCTTCCGGGCGAACGTCGCCACCGGCTGCGCTTCGATGTCAGCGAGGGTGGGCGGCGGTGGGGCGAGGGTGAGCTGGTCTTTCGATTTGCGGGTGGGCATGGGTCCTTATTTGTTTCGGCGCTCTTCGCGGATGATTTCCAGCTCCGCGATCGCTTCGAAGTCTTTCGGGCGTCCGGCGGCACGCTTGGCGGTAATGAGGTCGTCAAGATCGAGAAAACGACAGGGCAGTCCAAAAACCTCGGCGTTTACTGCGCGCGGCAGGGCCGCGTCATACGCGCCGATTCCCTGAACTTCGCCGAGACAATCGAATGGACCCGCATCCGTGGTCAACGTGAAGTTGAGCCCTCGCCAGACCGTCTCGTGCTCGAACCGGAACGGCAGACCGGGCGGCGCACCGCGAAGATAGGGATGTAACGGCTCGATCGCTCGTACGAGCCGCTCGATGTTTTCGCGCGTTCGACGATACAAGATGTCCAGATCGAACGTGTTGCGTGCCGAGCCATGATGAATGGCGGCAACGCCGCCAATCACGATGAATTCGACGCCCGCACCCGTCAGCGCTTGCAAGAGCGGCCGAAACGCGTTCACTTGCCCTTCTGCCGGGCGCGCTCACCGCTCTTTCGCACTTCTTCGGCGAAGCGCTGCGCGTCCTCGAGTTGCTGGAGCCGCTGCGTCGGTGTCAGCTTCAGGTTCTCGCGGATCAGCGTCCGGTCAACGTCCTTTTTGTAGAGCTCGATGATGTCG
>JBKOUP010000499.1:0-8046 GCA_046723495.1 Acidobacteriota bacterium | reverse complement strand
CAACGACGCCACGGCGTTCATTCTCGACACCATCAGCGACACCTGCAGCGGGCCGTGGCTGGAAGGGCGCGCCCTGGCGAAGTTCATCGACAAGCGGCGCGTGGTCAACAAGTGGCTGCAGCCGATGGGCTACGACTTCAGCGCCATGTCGAAGCCGTGGAGCTTTGGGCCGTTCGGCCGCGACAAACAGGTCCTCGGCCCGAACAAAGAGGACCGCAACCGCGCCACCGCGAACGCCGTGGCGTCGCTGCTGCTGTGGATCGAACGCGGCCGCGCCGTGTCGAAGGAGGCCAGCGCGGCGATGCTGGCGCTCCTGGAGCGCCCGCTCAACCCGCCGCGCACCGACGAGAACCAGGTCAAGGAGTTCATCGGCGAGGCGCTGCCAGCGACGGCGCACCTCTGGTCGAAAGCGGGATGGACGAGCGAAGTGCGCCACGACGGCGCCTACGTGGAGATGCCGGGCGGCGCGAAGTTCGTCCTCGTCATCTTCACGCGCGGCCCGGCCGACGACGTCACGCTGCTGCCGGCGGTCGCGAAGCATGTGATGGAGGAGCTGGGAGTGAAGTGATGCGCTTCGTGCTCGCGACGCTCGCGCCGGCCATCCTCATCGCCGTGCTGATGGTGCTGGGCAAGCGCCACGCCCGGCGGTTGCAGCGCCAGCGCAAGATTCACGTCGACCGCTTCAAGCTCAAGCGGCGGCACGCCCTCATCGAGCTCGAGGTCTTCGGCTCGCGCGACGTCGTCGAGGCCGTGCGCGAGTACGCGAAGTCGCACCACGTCTCCGTCGAGGAAGCCACGAAGCAGGCCAAGACCTACCTGCGCGAGATCGTCCCGAAGTTCAACCTCCTCGCGTACTACCGCTTCGGCGCGCCGCTGGCGCGCGCGGTCATGCACTTCCTCTACCGCCCCGTCGTGGAGCGCAAGACCCTCCAGCAGTTCAACGCCAACGCCCCGCGCGGCGCGTCGGTCGTCTACATCATCAACCACCGCTCCAACGCCGACTACGTCCTCGTCGCGCACATGCTCTTCAAGTTCATCTCGCTGTCGTACGCGGTGGGGGAGTGGGCGCGCGTCTGGCCGCTGAATCACCTTTTCAAATGGTTCGGCGCCTACTTCATCCGCCGCCGCTACCGCGAGCCGCTTTACCACGCCGTGCTGGCGTCGTTCGTCCGCACGATCACGAAGAACGGCGTGACCCAGGGCGTCTTCATCGAGGGCGGCCTCACCCGCGACGGCGCGTTCCAGAAGCCGAAGCTCGGCATGCTCGACTACATCGTCACGGCCAAGCGCGATCCGGCCTTCAGCGGCCCGCTGGTGATCATCCCCACCGCGATCAACTTCGACCGCGTGCTCGAGGACCGCAACCTCACCGAGGAGCTGATCGGGAGGGAGGACCGGCGGACGAAGGGGGCCAAGCTGTCGTCGACGTTCGACTTCCTCTTCAAGGGCCTCTTCCGCGGGATCCTGAAGCGCTTCAAGCGCTACGGCTACGCGATCGTGGCCTTCGGGAAGCCGATCATCGTCGACGACTTCGCCCGCGCCCATCCCGACCTCCTCGGCGAGACGTACGAGTCGCGCAAGGTGGCCATGCAGGCGCTGGCGGAGACGATCATGACCGAGATCTCCGAAGCGTTGCCGGTGACGCCGGTGACGCTCGTGGCGCGCATCTTCGCCGAGGGGAAGGGGCCGCTGACGGATGCGGAGATCGTGGCCGCGGTGGAGCGCTACCGTGCGGCGTGGCCGGACCGCGTCTGGATCACGCGCGAGAAGACGGGCACCGAGGTCTGGAAGGCCGCGCGGAACATCCTCGAGCTGCGCCGCCTCATCGAGCCCGCCGAGCAGTGGCGCTCCGATCTCTTCGAAGGCGAAGGCGTGCCGATCATCGAGGACGCCTGGCAGTGGAATCCGAAGGAGATCCTGCTGCGCGACTACTACGCGAGCTCGCTCCTGACCTTTGCGGAAGTGAAGAAGCGCGGATGGCCGGAGAAGGGCGCAGGGCGCAGGGATGCGCCCCGCCCCCTCACCAGCGGTAGTGCCCGATGATCGTCCAAGCTCTTAGCACATCCTCGTTCTTCGCCCCGTAGCCGATGTTGTGCACGACGAGATGGTCGTTCGCGCCGCGCCCGGTGGAGACGACGCCGATGTGATAGAGCCCGCCGGGGAGGCGCCAGGCCACGACGTCGCCGGGCTCGTAGGCGTCGTCGAGCGCGCGCGCCTTGCCGCGGCGCTCGAAGAACTTCATCAGGTTCGGGACGCGGCGGTGATCGATGTTGGCGTCGGCGCCGCGCAGGCCCCACATGCGCGGATAGGCGGCGAAGTGCGCGGCCATGTCGGCGTGCACGGCCTGCTGCAGGTCGACGCCGATCCGGCGGAAGGCGCGCACGACGACGTCGGCGCAGACGCCGCGCTCGCGCGGCACGTCGCCGCCGGGATAGCGCAGATGCACGTACGACGGGTCGTAAATCGTCGTCACGCCGACCTGAGCCAGGGCCGCGTCCGCGATGCGGAGCGCCGGCGTTCCGCCGGCGACAAGCATCACAAGCAGTGCAAATCCCATCTTGATAGAGTACCGCTGCCATGCCTCATAACACCTTCAACACTCTCGATTCCTTCGACCTCGGCGGCGGCAAGCGCGGCCAGTTCTACTCCCTCCCGAAGCTCGAAGCGGCCGGCGCCGGCCCGGTCTCGAAGCTCCCCGTCTCCATCCGCATCGTCCTCGAGTCGGTGCTCCGCAACGTCGACGGCCGCAAGATCACCGAGCGCGACGTCCGCACCCTCGCGAACTGGTTGCCCGGCGCCGAGCGCGTGGAAGAGATCCCCTTCATGGTCGCGCGCGTGCTGCTGCAGGACTTCACCGGCGTGCCGCTGCTCGTCGACCTCGCGGCCATGCGCTCCGCCGCCGCGCGCTTCGACAAAGACCCGCGCATCGTCGAGCCGCTCGTCCCCGTCGACCTCGTCATCGACCACTCCGTGCAGGTCGACTTCTCCAACCGCGCCGACGCCCTCCAGCTCAACATGGAGATGGAGTTCAAGCGCAACCAGCAGCGCTATCAGTTCCTCAAGTGGGGGACGCAGGCCTTCAACGGCTTCCAGGTCGTGCCGCCGGGCATCGGCATCGTGCACCAGGTGAACCTCGAGTACCTCGCCCGCGGCGTGCTGGAGAAGGACGGGATCTGGTATCCCGATACGCTCGTCGGCACCGACTCGCACACGACGATGATCAACGGGCTCGGCATCGTCGGCTGGGGCGTCGGCGGTATCGAGGCCGAGGCGGGGATGCTCGGGCAGCCCGTCTACATCCTGACGCCGGACGTGATCGGCGTCCACCTCAGCGGCGCCGTGCGCGAAGGCGTCACCGCGACCGACGTCGTCCTCACCCTCACCGAGCTCCTGCGCAAGGCGAAGGTCGTCGGCAAGTTCGTCGAGTACTTCGGCGACGGCGCCGCCTCGCTGTCGCTGGCCGACCGGGCCACGATCGCGAACATGGCCCCCGAGTACGGCGCGACGATGGGCTACTTCCCGGTCGACGACGAGACGCTCTCGTACTTCGCGCTGACCGGGCGCAGCGACGCGCAGGTCAACGCCTTCCGCAACTACTTCAAGGCCCAGGGCCTCTACGGGATGCCGAAGAAAGGACAGCTCGCCTACACGAAGGTGCTGGAGCTCGACCTCGGCACGGTGAAGGCCAGCGTGGCCGGACCGAAGCGGCCCCAGGACCGCATCGAGCTCGAGGCGCTGAAGACGACGTTCATCAACATGCTGCAGGCCGAGGCGCCGGGCGGCTACGGCAAGCCGGCCTCGGAGATCGAGCGCGCCGTGCGCACGGTCGTCGGCGTGACCACCGACGAAGAGCTCAGCGGCGGCGGCGAGCAGGCGCCCGGGACGCTGTCGAGTGCGAAGCGGAACACCTCCGAGGTCTCCGAAATGGAGATGATGAACAACCGCCCGACGCCCGACCGCGTCGACGGACGGGCCCTGACCGAGGAGTTCCCGCAACGCGTGGCCGAGCTCCATCACGGCGACGTGCTCATCGCCGCGATCACGTCGTGCACGAATACGTCGAATCCTTCCGTGATGCTCGCCGCCGGCTTGCTCGCCAAGAAGGCCTCGGAGCGCGGGCTGAAGCCGCCGCGCGTGGTGAAGACCTCGCTCGCGCCCGGCTCCCGCGTCGTCACCGACTACTACGCGAAGTCGGGGCTGCAGAAGTACCTCGACGACGTCGGCTTCTACACCGTCGGCTACGGCTGCACGACGTGCATCGGCAACTCCGGTCCGCTCGATCCGGCCATCGAGGAGGCCATCGCCAAGAACGATCTCGTCGGGGCGTCGGTTCTCAGCGGCAACCGCAACTTCGAAGCGCGCGTGCACCAGTCGATCCGCGCGAATTTCCTGATGTCGCCGCCGCTCGTCGTCGCCTTCGCCCTGGCGGGACGCATCGACATCGACATGACGAAGGAGCCGCTCGGCCGCGGCCGCGACGGCCAGGACGTCTACCTCCGCGACCTCTGGCCATCGATGGACGAGGTGCGCGAGGTGATGCAGAAGGCGCTCGACCCGGCCACGTTCCGCCGGCTCTACGCCGACTTCGCCGCGCAGAATCCGCTCTGGAACCAGATCCCGTCGACCGCCGGGCTGCTCTACGCGTGGGAGCCGAATTCGACGTACATCCAGGAGCCGCCGTTCTTCAGCGAGTTCGACATGAGCGCCGGGAAGGCCAGCGACATCAAAGGCGCTCGCGCGCTGGCGATCTTCGGCGACTCGGTGACGACGGACCACATCAGCCCCGCCGGCTCGATCAAGTCGACGTCGCCCGCAGGCAAGTACCTCGTCGAGCGCGGCGTGCCGGTCGAGGACTTTAATAGCTACGGCTCCCGCCGCGGCAACGACCGGGTGATGACGCGCGGGACGTTCGCGAACGTGCGCATCAAGAATCTGATGGTGCCGGGCGTGGAGGGAGGGGTGACGGTGGTCGACGGCGAGCGCCTGCCGATCTACGACGCGGCCATGAAGCACGCGCAGCGCAACACGCCGCTGATCGTGATCGCCGGCCAGGAGTACGGCACCGGCTCGTCCCGCGACTGGGCCGCGAAAGGGACGAAGCTCCTCGGCGTGCGCGCCGTGGTCGCCCAGAGCTTCGAGCGCATCCACCGCTCGAACCTGGTCGGCATGGGCGTGCTGCCGCTGCAGTTCGAGGAAGGGACGAGCGCGCAGACGCTCGGCCTGACGGGGACGGAAACGTTCGACATCACCGGCATCGAGGCCGGCCTCAAGCCGCGCATGACCGCGACGCTGGTGATCGACGGCAAGACCGAGGTGCCGGTACGCGTGCGCATCGACACCCCGATCGAGGTCGACTACTACGAGCACGGTGGGATCCTGCCGTTCGTGCTGCGGCAGTTGATCGCGCAGGGGCAGCCGGTGGCGGTTTGATGTGGATTGGCCGGAGTGGTGGGATTGGGAGCTGGTGTTCACCGCCCACTTCGACCTTCGCGCCGGAGAACGCCACATCACCGAACTGGACGTTCGCGCTATGCTGGAGCGGCCGAAAGGTTTGGAACGAAGCCACACCGAAGGACGTTTTATGGTTCACGTTCGGCACCAGCGCCGCCCGTGGATTGTGATTGTTGAACCGAAACCGGCCTTGAAAAAGCTTGACGTTTTGACGGCCTACGAACGATACAAATGAGAGAACTACAGATCAGCTACCACGACGGCCGACCATACGCGGCGTATTTGTACTTTGCACCTCGCAATGGCCAGCAGAGCGTCAAGACGGTGCCGATTGACAATGGCCTATTCGTCATCGATTACGCCGCCGACGGGCATCCGTATGGCGTGGAGATCCTCGCGCCTTGGGTCGTATCTCGTGAACGCTTGAACGAGCTCCTCTCGCAGCTCGGTCAGTCCCCGCTCTCCGAAGAGGAATTTCGCCCTCTTCAGGCCGCCTAACGCCGTCCCTTCCGTTTCCGCTCGAAGCTCTCCGCCGCCAGCGTGAGTCCCCGCCGGTCGATCGCTGCCAGTTCGCGGGCGCGCTCCTCGTCGAAGCCGGCGGCGCGCGCTTCCTCGTACGGCCGCGCCAGGAAGCGTGCTCGCAACGCGGCGTCGGTGTAGAGCCGCGCTAGAAAGTGCTGCACGTTGCCGGACATGCCTGGCGCGCCCTCCGCACCTCGCCGAGGAGCTCGTCGAACGGCGGGTAGTTGCCGTCGCGCTCGATGATCACCGTCGTCTCCTCCTCCGCGACCTCGGCGAGCATCGCGTACAACACCTCCGGCACCGCGTGGAGGTGATCGTCGAGGATGCGGTTGCCGGCGATCACGCGGCCGCCGGCCATGTGAATCATTCCGATCCGCTCCCGCGGAAGCGCCGGCTCGAATCCGAAGTTCGTCGCGTTCGCGTGGAAGTTGTGCAGATCGAGAAGAAGGTCGCTGCCGGTGGCGCGGGGCACGGCGTCGAGCCACTCCGCCTCGGAGTACGTGCTGCACGGCGGGTCGACGAGCGTGGCCACGTTCTCCAGCAGCGGCGCCGACCCGATCACGCGCCGCGCCTCGGCCACGTTGCGCGTGAGCGCGGCCAGCGTCTCGTCGTTGCGGGGAGGCGCCGCCAGGTGGCCGATCTCGATCCCGCCGGCGCGCACGAACGCAAGGTGCTCCGACCACGCCCGCGGCTCGAGCCACTCCATCAGCCGGGCGAAGGCGTCGAGGCGGTGCCGCTCCACGCCGTCCGTCGAAGCCAGGCCGAGAGACGTTCCGTGGACGACGACGTCGACGTGCGCGGCGAGAAAGCGCAGGGCGCGCTTTTCCGCGGCCGTCGCGGCGAGGTACTCCTCGGCGAGGACTTCGACGACGTCGATCTCGTCGAGGTGGGCCAGGATCGACGCGCCCAGCTCCCGCCGCCATCCGAGTCCGACTCTCATCCTCCGCACCCTCCGCATCCGCCTCCGCATCCGCCGCCACAACCGCTCCCGCAACTGCTTCCGCACGACGATCCGCACGAGGTGCTCGACGACGTCGCCGCTTTCTTGAACGCCGTTCGTGTCCAGGCGAAGTCGCTGCCTGCCAGCGCGCCGACGCCGAAGACCGCCGTGAGCAGCGCCACCTCGGCGGTCGCGCCGCCGGCGTGAAGCTGCGGCGCGCGGAGCCGCAGCGATGCGAACATGTTCCGCGTCTCGCGCAGGTAGTCCTCGCCCGCGCGCGTCCGCCGCGGGAAGACGACCTTGTTCAGGATCAGGACGGCGCCGATGGTCTCGAAGATCAGCAGCGCCACGGGACGTTCGCGGGAAAGGCCGATGACCACCTTTACGATCGAAACGGAGAGCAGCACCGCCAGCGCGACGCCGGCGATCGATTTGCGCTGCCGCGTGACATCGTCGTCGGGCAACAGGCCGTGCAATGTCAGATCTTTTTCGTAGACATCGCACAGACTCTTCAGACGGCCGTCGTCGAACAGCGCGCTCGGCTCCTGCGCCGTGTTGCACTTCTCGATCAGCGCCGCTTCCAGCGGCTTGCGCACCGTAGTCTTCGTGCCGCTCTTGGTCGTGTGCACCTTCTGAACGGCGCTGAGCAGTCCGCGATCGACCAGCGACACGACGGCGACGCGGATCGTTTCGCTGGCGCCGCCGCGGAGATGGGCGATCAGATACGGATCGGCGAAGCCGGGCCGCATCGCGCCCGTGCTCTCCGCGGTGCGGCGCGCCATCGCCGCCGCCGCGAGCACGACGAGCGTCAACGCAGCGTAGAAAAGAAGAAACTGCGGGCCGTAGAAATTGAATGGGTTCATGACCGTTGCGCGCGTTCGGCGAGCGCGCGCGCCAGCTCGATGGTGAGGTAGAGGATCTCCGCCGCCCGTCCGTCCGTCAGCGCGCGCTCCTCGCGCGCCTCGGAGAGGTGGGGCAGGAGCGCGAGCAGGTCGTCGCGGCCGAGCTGGCGCACGAGCGTCTCCAGCGCCTCTTTCGGCGACGCTGCCGGCGCGCCGCCGAGCTCGAGGATCGTCGCGGCCGAGGCGCGCAGCGGGCCGGCGGCATCGGCGACCGTCAGCGCGGCCTGCTCC
>JBKOUP010000244.1:0-6542 GCA_046723495.1 Acidobacteriota bacterium | reverse complement strand
CGCTCTTGTCGTGGGGGTCATCGGCTGCCTTTTCGCTGGGCCGCCGGCTTTGATTTAGGTTGGGATTTGCCGTCCTGGGGCCGCAAGTGCAGCCGCGCCGCCGCGGTGAGGTCTTCGGTCAGCAGGACGAGTTTTTCGATGATCGTCGAGACGCGGGGGAGGAGCTCCGGCGGGACGGCGGCCAGCCGATCGATGAGCGGCTTCAGATGGCCGATGTTGCCGAGGTCGTTGGAAAGGAGGTTGCCGGGCTTTTCGCCGAGCGCTTCGACGATGCGGACGAAGTCCTCGATGTACAGCCCGCGCTGATTCGACTCCAGCCTGGCCAGGTGCGCCGGCGAGATCTCCACGCTTCTGGCGACCTCGGCCTGGAGCCGTCCTTTCGATTCCCGGAGCTGTCTGAGGATTCGACCGTACATGCCAAGAGAGTATGCACGCCGCTTGCCAATTAGTCAATCATTGCAAGGATCATTGCCAAAGCGGAAATAAAAAAAGAGCGGCTCGCGCCGCTCTTTCCATCGATGGGACGAATCGCTCAGATGGCGACGACCTTGTGGCTGGTCGAGCCCGAGACTTCGTAGATGCGCACGTCGGGCGTTCCGTTGAAGCAGGGCTCGAGGAGCTTGACCACCTGGGGATCGGTGTCCTTGGTGTAGGCGTCGAGCTGCTCTTTCTTGTCCCACAGCGAGATGCCGATGATCTCGTTCTTGTTGCGGGAGAGGGTGAGCTGGTCCTTGAAGCCGTTGGCCTGGCGAAGAAGGGGAAGAACTTCCTTCTCGAACTTCACGGCGATCTCGTGATCCATGTTGGGCTTGACGCTGTAGGTGGTGTTGCGAGCAAACATTGTGTGGCTCCTTTTCGGGCCAAGTATTCGGAGTCGTGATGAATCTGCCTTGGGTCCAGACGCATTGACTGTCTGAGGGACTTCCTGAGACTTCGCCACTTTAGTTCAGTTTTTCAGATAGTCAAGATAAATTATCAAAGTATAATCAAATCAGTTAAGTATGGACTTCGCCTCCGTCATCCGCCGCCGTCTCCAGGAGCTCGGGCTCGGCCAGCGCGACCTGGCCGGCGCCGCCGAGGTCACGGAGTCGTACGTCTCCCAGCTCCTGAGCGGGAAACGCCCCCCTCCGCTGCCGAACCGCACCGACATCTACGACAAGATGAGCCGCTTTCTGGCCCTCCCGCGCGAGGAGCTGGCCCGCCTGGCCGCCCTGCAGCACCACGAAGCCCTCGATCGCGTGTGGAAGGAGACCCCGCCGGCCCGCTTCGGCCCGATGCGCGACCTGGTCCTGCGCAAATGCCGCCCGGCCCGGCGCGCCCGGCTGCGCGCGATCTTCGAGAAGGAGCCCTTCGGGGAGATGGAGAGTCTCATCACCCGCACGCTCATCGAAACGGTCCGCGACGAGGCCCGCCGGCACGCCCGCGACGAGCGCTGGCTCCGCTCCATCGCCTCCGCCGGCAGCTATCGCAAGATGCGCGTCCGCCTCATCGAGCTCCTCGACAGCGATCCGGTCGCGTCCATCGGCGACTTCTCGACCTTCCTCGAGGCCTTGATCGAATGGTGGGACTTCGACTTCCTTCACTTCACGATGCAGGTGGCTCTGGCCGGCGGGGTCACCCGAAAATTCGGCTTTCACGAGGAGAGCGGCCAGGAGCCCGCGGCCGAGGAGCCGGGCTTGCGGGCCTTTCTCCGCGACGCCGCGCTCGGCGCGGGGGCGACCGCGGAGGAGATCGACAATCTTCGCCGCCTGCGCTTTCCGCCCTCGCGCCGGCCGGCTCCTCTCTTCTACTACCGCGTGCTGCAGGCTCTCCGCGATCCGCTGCATTTCCGGGAACGGGGCGGCCGGAAGTAAGGCGTATCGTGTGGCCGATGTCGAAGCGGCCCGGCTTGGTGACGACCATCCGCCTCACGCTGGCGGCGTTCCGAAAACACAATGCCTCGCGTTTCGGCGCCGCGCTGGCGTTCTACATCGTCTTTTCGATCGCGCCGACGCTGCTGATCGCCATCGCCGTGGCGGGAAGTCTGTTCGGAAAGCCGCAGGCGGAACGGGCCATCCTCGAGCGGATCGGAGGCAGCTTCGGATCGGCGGCCGGCGTGGCCATCGCGGCGATGATCAAGAGCGCCGCGCGGCGGCGGGCCGGATGGCTGGCCACCACGCTCGGAATCACGACGCTGTTCTTCGGCCTGGCAGGCGTCTACCGGCAGGTCGACGACGCCCTTCGGACGATCTGGCGCGAGCGGCCGGAGGAGGACGGCGGAACGATCCGCGCGATCAGGAAAAGGCTGGCGTCGATGCTGCTCGTCGCTGCGGTCAGCGCGGTCGTGCTGCTTTCCGTCATCGCCGATGCCGCGATCGCCTTCACGGGACGGTACGCCGCGTCGCGTCTGGCCGGCGGCGAATTTTCGTGGCACGCCGCGCAGCTTCTCGTGTCCACGCTGGTTCTCACGGCGCTCTTCGCGGGCGTATTCCGTCTCCTGACGCAGGCCCGGGCGACGTGGCGCGACGTGGGCCTCGGCGGCGCGGTGACGGCGGTCCTCTTCGTGATCGGCAAGTTCGCGCTCGGCCTCTACCTCGGAAAGGCCGCCGTCGGCTCGGCCTTCGGCGCGGCCGGCTCGGTCGTGGTGGTGCTGCTGTGGTCGTACTGGTCGGCGCAGATCTTTTTCTTCGGCCTCGAGTTCGTCCACGTCAGAACGGCACGATGAACGTCACTCCGAGGACGCGGTACCAGTAGTCGTCCGCGGTGCCGAAGCCTGCCGAGCGGTTGTACGACGCGTAGAGGGCCAGGTGCGCCCCTTTGCCGATCGTCCCCTCGGCGCGCACGTCGGCGAGCTTGGTCGTGTGCTGGACGCTGCGATCGATCTCTTCCCGTCCCGCCGCGACCGTTCCGGACCAAACCCACCCGGCATAGCGCTTTCTCATGGCCAGCGCCCCCTGCCACTCGCGGTAATGCTCGGGGTTGAAATAGGCGCCGCCGACGTCGAGCTGCTTCGACTCATACTGCCGCCAGCGAAGCTGAACGCTGAGGCCCTGTTCGGGAACGACGACGAAGATCAGCCGGCCGCGCAGGTGCACGCGCTCGTTCCCGTCGGTGAAATGTTGCGCGCCGGCGAGGCCGATGGCGGTGAAGCGCTTGCCCAGTTCCCGCTCGATGCTGACGGCTCCGAAGGTGTACGCGGTGGCGTTCTCCACGGCGGGCCGCGTTTCGACGAGGCCGCCCGAGGCGATGAGCTCGATGCCGGTGTGCGCGGAGGGCCGCAAGCTCCAGGTGGCATCGCCGATCAGGCGTTTCCGGCCGGACACGCGCACGATGCCGCCCTCGGCGATGGTGCCGGCCAGCGTGTCGCGGCGCTGGTCTCGCCACAGGAAGAGCACCGCCGGAGCATCGGCGCGCCATCCGGACTGCGTGTAATGCGTCGTCTGCGCGGCGATGCCGGCGTAGCGGAACGGAGACCGGTAACCGGCCAGCGCCCCGCCGCGCAGGCGCAACGCGCTGAAGTGGTCCGCGTCGCCGGAGGCGCTCACGTCGCCGAGGCCGGCCATCTGCGCCCGCGCGCCGGCGGCTGCCAGCATCGCCAAGAGCGCCACGAGCAGCAGGCGCGCCCTCATCGCGCGCCCCACGACTTGCGCAGCCCCAACAGCTCCGAGGCGTAGCCGGCGGCGCTGACCGGTTGCAGCACCAGGCTATAGGCGAAGACGTACATCAGGAATCCGGCCACGTTGCGCCGTACGCGCAGACCTTGGGTGTCGAACATCCTGATGCTGATGCGGTACATCAAAAGATTCATCAGCAGCGCCATCGGCAACAAGGCCAGGGTCATGGCGCCGGCGATCCAATAGACGCCGAACAGGGCCAGGACCACTCCCGGCAGGAACGCCGCGGTATAGGCGAAGTCGAGCCACGGGAACAGGAGGTTCCAGTAGATGAAGAACGTCGACATGCGGGGGACGAGCAGAACGCGGGGATGGCGGCGGAAGGCCTCCATCATGCCGCGCGCCCATCGGCGGCGCTGGCCGACGAACGTCTTCAGATTGCTCGGCGCGCTCGTGAAGCAGCAGGCATCCTCGGCGTAGCCGATGCGCCAGCCGCGCGCCAGCATCGCCCACGTCAGCACGATGTCCTCGCCGACGCAGTCGGCCCAGCCGCCCGCTTCCTCGATGGCGGCGCGCTCGTAGATCGAGAACGCTCCCTGGGCCACCAGCGTGCCGTGAAAGAGCGACTGCATGCGCTTGATGGCGGCGATGCCGTGAAAGTAATCCCACTCCTGGGCCTTCGTGACCCAGGTCTCGCGCGAGTTCTGCACGAGCATCGTGCCGGCGACCGCCTTGGTGCCGGGAGGATCGCTCAAATAGCGTTCCACGAGATTGCGCACGGCGTCCTTGTAGAGGAAGGAATCGGCGTCGAGGGTGATGATGAGATCGAACCGCGCCTCGGCCAGGCCGCGGTTCAGGGCCGCCGACTTGGAGAGGTTGCCCGGCTGCCGCAAGAGCCGGAGCCAGGGCAGATTCAGCGACTCGACGATGCGCGCGGTGCCGTCGCTGGAGCCGTCGTCGATGACGATGGCCTCGATCTCTCCAGGGTAGGTTTGGATCGCCAGCGACCGCAGCGTCTCCAGGATCGACTCCTCTTCGTTATACGCGGCAATGAGAATGCTGAGGGGAGGGTAGTGATCCCACGAATGCCGCGGCGGCCGCCGATCGAGCAACAAGCTGGCCGCCAGAAACGCGTTCATGACACCGGGCACCAGGGCGATGCCTCCGATGACGATCAGCGAGATTGGCCAGTTGGCCACTCGAGCGAGATCGCGCATCCACGGCAGGGCAAGCCAGATCGTGAAGACCAGCCAGGCCGCGCTCACCGCAGTGGCCAGCGCGAACTTGCCCCTCACCCGAACGTAGGTGAAGCGTTCGAACGGGGGATCGCGGACAAAGGGCGGCGACGTCAAAACGATCGCGCGCGCGCGATCGCCGGGCTGGGCGGTACGGAGCCGGGTCAAACGGATCCTTGAGAGATAGAGGGAGATCGGACCATGCTGCGAGCCATGCAGATCGCTTGCCAAACAGGCAATGAAAGATATATTCGTTGCCAAATCGGAAACAGCGCCGCATGCCGACCTACAACCCGATCAGAGTCATCCTACAGACAACGCCCAGCGCTGTCGTCAGACTGGACAGCCTCATGTCAGGCATGGCCTCACCGAGGGAAGAAGCGTCATTCCCGATCTCCGCGCCGGCGCGGGACCGCGATGCTCCCACCATGATCGAGGCGCGCGCGTTGCTCGGGCGGGCCATCGCGCGGATCGACGAGCTCTCCGACATCGACCATCAACGAGTGAGCTATCTCGAGCAGCGCTCGACCGAGCACGAGCAGCAAACGCACGACAGCCAGGAGGCGGCGGAGGATCTCTTTCACACCGCCAACAATGCGCTCTTCATCGTGACCGTAAATCTGAGCTTGCTCACGCGCTACCTGGCGCGCGGGAAATGCAGCGCCGAGGTGGGGAAGTGGCTGCACCTCATGGAGAAAAAGCTCGGCGAGGTCGCGGTCGTGAATCGCCGTCTTCTCGCGGCCAAGGGGCAGGGCACCGGGCCGCTCTATCTCGTCCACTCGTACATCAATTTCCGATCGATCATCCAGCGGGCGCTCGACGTTTACGAGGACGTGGCACGTGAGAAGGACATACGGATTACGTGGGAGATGCCATCCTATCCGGCCATCCTCGTGTGGAGCGACGGGGTCGCGATCGGGACCGTGCTCGACAACCTCCTCTCGAACGCCATCAAATTCTCCCGGCCCGGGACGAAGATCACGGTGTCGATGCGGCGCGAAGCGAAGGAGCTGATCTGTATCGTCCGCGACGAGGGACCGGGCCTGAGCGACGACGAAGTCGCTCTGCTCTTCCAGCGGGGAGCGCACCTCGATCCCCGGCCGACCGCCGGCGAGTCCTCCAGCGGCTTCGGCCTCGCGGTGGCCCACGAGGTCGTGGAGAGCCTGGGCGGACGGATCTGGTGCGATAGCAAGAAGGGAGAGGGAACGAGCTTCATGTTCGCCCTGCCGACCGACGCACAGGCCGACCCCGCGTGAACGGAGGAGCGGCAGCTCGGACCACGGTGCTGCTCGTGGAAGACGACGGCGAAATTCTCGATGCGCTCGTCACGCTGCTCGAACGGCCGGAACGAAGCCTCGTGGCCTGCCGCGATATCGAGTCCGCCCGGCTCATGCTCGAGCGGCTGCCGGTCACGCATCTGGTGAGCGACATCGGCCTGGCCAGCTTCAGCTACGCGGGGCTCGATCTCATCCAGCACGCGCTGCGGCACGCGCCCGAGGCGAAGATCATCCTCATGTCCGGCATGTCGACGCCGGGTTTGAGGGAAGAGACGCAGCGCCGCGGCGCGACCGCGTTTCTGAAGAAGCCGTTCGCCGTCGAGGAGCTCGAGGCGCATCTCGTCGTGACGGCCTCGGCGCCGGATCCGCGGCAGCCCCCGGCCGAGCTGATGGTGGTGCCGCTCCTCGACGAGATCATGGCCGATCCCGGGCTCACC
>JBKOUP010000067.1:0-3874 GCA_046723495.1 Acidobacteriota bacterium | reverse complement strand
GAGATCGGCAATCCGAAAGGGGAGGACGAAGCCGGCCGCCCCGACACCCGCCTCGGCAACCGCGGCCGCGGGACGGGCCTGCGGATCACGCCGGGCCTCATCAACCTGATGAAGACGCGGCTCAACGATCCGCACCTCTCCTTCCTCGGCACGAACGATCATCCCGGCGACTACCGATCCTCCGGCTGCACGGGCTGCCACGTCGTCTACGCGAACGACCGCGACCCCGCGAACAGCGGTCCCTACGCTGCGTTCGGCAACGAAGGGAAGTCGTTCACCGCCGACAAGTCCATCCCGAAGAACGAGAGCGGCCATCCGCTCAAGCACCAGTTCACGCGCGCCGTGCCGACCTCGCAGTGCATGAGCTGCCACATGCACCAGCCGAATTCGTTCGTGAACACCTACCTCGGCTACACGATGTGGGACTACGAGACCGACGGCGCGCTGCTCTGGCCGAAGCAGCAGCGCTATCCGACCGAGGCGGAGAAGCGCGCCGCGCTGACGGCGAACCCCGAGGGGGCGGTCGTGCGCGGGCTCTGGAATGACCCGGATTTTTTAGTAAACGTCCGTTCAC
The DNA here is from genome assembly GCA_046723495.1 of Acidobacteriota bacterium. Classification (GTDB taxonomy): domain Bacteria; phylum Acidobacteriota; class Thermoanaerobaculia; order Gp7-AA8; family Gp7-AA8; genus DATDFB01. Next base: position 3,300 of record JBKOUP010000067.1, on the reverse strand, counting down.
TAAATACCCAGGCGAAGAACACGCAGTTCGCCGACTACCACGGCCACGGCTGGAACTTCATGGCCGTTTACAAACGCGATCGTCACGGGAACCTCCTCGACGCAAACGGCCACATCGTCCCGTTCGGCGATTTCAAGAACGCCGTCCACCTCCGCGACATCCATCTCGACAAGGGCATGCACTGCGCCGACTGCCACTTCTCCCGCGACGAGCACGGCGACGGTCAGCTCTACGCGGAGTACGGAAACAACATCGAGATCGGCTGCGAGGACTGCCACGGCACGATCGACCGCTACGCCACGCTGAAGACGTCCGGTCCAGCCGCGCCGCCGGGCGGCACGGACTTGTCGATGGGCACGACCCCCGGCGGCCGCCGCCGCTTCGCCTGGGTCAACGGGACGCTGATGCAGCGCTCCATGCTCGATCCGAACCTGGAATGGGAAGTCGTCCAGGTGAAGGACTCGATCACGCCCGGCAACGCCCACTACAGCGAAAAATCGCGCGCGGCGAAGACGCTGCTGCGCCCCGGCACGAACGAGCTCGCCCATTCGAACGACAAGATCACCTGCTACGCCTGCCACACGTCGTGGATGACGTCGTGCAGCGGCTGCCACCTCCCGCAGGAGCAGAACCAGAAGACGCAGATGAACCACTACGAAGGGCTGACGACGCGGAACTACGCGTCCTACAACCCGCAGGTGATCCGCACCGACGCCTTCATGATCGGCGTCAACGGCACGACGAAGGGACACAAGATCGCGCCGGTGCGCAGCTCGAGCGCGCTGGTGCTGTCGTCGACGAACGCCCTGCGCGACCGCATCTACATCCAGCAGCCGCCGATCTCCGCGCCCGGCTACAGCTCGCAGGCCTTCAACCCGCACGTGCCGCACACGGTGCGGGCCGCGGAGACGCAGGGCTGCGGCTCCTGCCACGTGACGAAGGAGAACGACAACAACGCCTGGATGGCCCAGCTGCTCCTGCAGGGAACGAACTTCGTGAACTTCGTCGGCCGCTACGCCTGGGTGGCCGAGGGGAATGGCTTCGAGGGCGTCACCGTGGCGGAGTGGGACGAGCCGCAGGCGGTCATCGGCTCGTCGCTGCAAAAAATCGTCTATCCCGACTTCTACGCCGCCCACCAGAAGCGCGGCATGGAGCTTTCCGAGGCGCACCACCATCACGGAAACGCGCGCAGCATCCAGATGCGCGGCGAGTGGCTCTACACGGCGAACGGCGAGGAAGGCTTCGCCGTCTACGACGTGGCCAACGTCGACAACAAGGATTTCTCCGAGCGGATCATCTCCGCCCCGGTCTCGCCCCTCGGACAGCGCACGTACGTGAAGACGAAGTTCGCCGCGGCCGTGGCCCTGCCGACGACGATGCCGATGGCGCCGAACCGCAAGACACAGTTCATCCCCGAGAACGAGGAGCAGCCCATCCATCCTCTGTACAAGTACGCCTACGTCGCCGACCGCGAGGAGGGGCTGATCCTCGTCGACGTGACGACGCTCTCGGACGCGAACCCGTCGAACAACTTCCTCGAGCGCGCCGTCACGTTCAATCCGAACGGCGCGCTCACCGGCGCGAACGCCATCGCCGTCGCCGGGCGCTGGGTCTACGTCGGCGGCGAGCACGGCCTGCAGATCGTCGACGTCGACAAGCCGCTGGAGCCGCGCCTCGTCGCGACCGTGCCGTTGGAAGGCGTCACCGGCATCGGCGTGCAGTTCCGCTACGCCTTCGTCACCGACAAGAGCGGCCTGCACACGATCGACGTCACCGACCCAACGCATCCGCGCCTGGCCGCGAACGTCCCGATCGCCGACGCCCGCAGCGTCTACGTGGCCCGGACGTACGCGTACGTCGGCGGCGGCGCGCAGGGGATGGTCATCGTCGACGTCGAGAAGCCCGAGCAGCCGCGCATCGATCAGGTCTTCTCCGAGGCGAAGGACACGTACGACGTGAAGGTGGCGTCGACGAATGCCTCGACCTTCGCCTACATCGCCGACGGCAAGTACGGCTTCAAGGTCGTGCAGCTCCTCTCGCCGGAGTGGACGCCCGCCTACGCCGGCTTCAGCCCGCGGCCGGAGCCGCACCTCATCGCCTGGCGCAAGACGCGCGGGCCGGCGCTGGCGATCTCGAAAGGGCTCGACCGCGACCGCGCCGCCGACGAGAGCGGGAACCAGGTCTCGATCTTCAATCGCATCGGCGCGCGGCCGATGACGCTCCCGGAGATGCAGCGCCTCTACCTGCGCGACGGGAAGCTGTACGAGGTGAATCGATGAAGCGTTTCGCCGCCGCTTTGATTTTCATCGCCGCCGCTGCGCGCGCGCAGCAGCCCGAGCCGCCCGGCCGCTACGTCGGCGTGGCCGCGTGCGCGAATTCCGGCTGCCACGGCTCGACCGTCCCGCTGAACGCGCAGCGCATCCGCCAGAACGAGTACTTCACCTGGCTGCACAGCGACCGCCACGCCGAGGCCTACAACGTTCTCTTCAACGCCGTCTCCGCGCGCGTGGCCAAGAACATGCGCCTGAAAGCGAAGCCCTATCAAGAAAAAATTTGCCTCGACTGCCACTCCACGAACGTGCCGAAGGAGCTCGTCTCCGGCCGCATCGACCTCGAGGACGGCGTGCAGTGCGAGGCCTGCCACGGTCCCGCCAGCGGCTGGCGCGCCGAGCACGTGCAGGAGGGATGGACGCACGCGCAGTCGGTCGCGCGCGGCATGATCGATCAGCGCGGCCTCCGCGTCCGCGCCCACCTCTGCGACCGCTGCCACATCGGCGCCGCCGACCGCGGCGTCGACCACGAGCTGATCGCCTCCGGCCATCCGCTGCTCGCCTTCGAGCTCGACAACTACACGGAGACGATGCCGGCGCACTGGAATCCGAACGAGACCCACGGCGTGCGCGCCTGGGCGGTCGGCCAGGCGATGGGCCTGCGCGACTCGCTGAACAACCTGGCCCGCCACGCCCGCGGCGAGAAGTGGCCGGAGTTCTCCGACATGAGCTGCATCAACTGCCACCACAGCCTGCGCGGTTCGACGGCCCGGCAGGAGCGCGGCTGGCCCGGCCGGGCCGGGCTGCCGGCGTGGAGCCCGCAGCGCTGGGCGGTGACGCGGCTGCTGGTGACGAACCGCGCGGCGATGGACGACGCCATCGCCCAGGTGGCCGCGCGCGTGGCGCGCATGCGCGATCCCGCCGGCGTCGCTGCCGCGGCCGAGGAGGCGCGGAAGCTGATCGAGGGAGAGCTGCCGCGCATCGAGGCCCGGCGCTGGAGCGACGGCGAGATCCGGACGATGATCGCCGC
>JBKOUP010000430.1:0-8767 GCA_046723495.1 Acidobacteriota bacterium | reverse complement strand
GGCGGATGGCGTAGATGCTGCCGCCGATGACGATGGCGATGAGCCACCAGTAGGCGGCGATGAAGTTCGAGAGGGCGATGACGATGCGCGTCGGCAGCGGCAGCTGCGCGCCGAGGCTGATGAACAGCGCGGCGAAAACGGGGATGACCTTCCAGAGAATGACCGCCACGACGATGCAGGCGATGGAGATGACGGCCACCGGGTAGATCATCGCCGACCTCACCTGCGAGTTCAGCTTGACGGCCTTCTCGATGTAGGTGGAGAGGCGCTGCAGGATCGTGTCGAGGATACCGCCGGCCTCACCGGCGGCGATCATGTTCGTGAAGAGGTCGTTGAAGATCTTGGGATGCTTGCGCATGGCGTCGGCGAGGTTCGAGCCCGACTCGACGTCCTGGCGGATCTGGATGAGGGCGCGCTTGAAGACCTTGTTCTCCTGCTGCGAGCCGAGGATCTCCAGGCACTGCACCAGCGGCAGGCCGGCGTCGATCATGACCGAGAACTGCCGCGTGAAGATGGCGATCAGCTGCGGCGGGACCCGGCCCCCGAACTTCGGAAAGGCGATCTCTTTGCCCTTCTCCTTGACCGCGGTGACGACGATCTGCTGGCGCCGCAGCGTGGCGATGACGGCGTCCTTCGTGTCCGCGACGAGCACTCCGGCGGTGTCGCCCGTGCGGCCTCGGCCTTTCCATTCGAATGTCGGCATGTTCTGGTCCTCCGGTAGCTCTTAGCTCTTCATTGCGGCCTGCTCGGCCTCGACGCAGGGATCGGTGTCGAGACTCCCTGCGGCTGCAGCGTGCCGGCGCCGCGGGAGATCATCTCCTGCAGCTCGTCGGGATTCGACGAACGCGCCAGCGCCGTCTGCAGCGAAATCTGTTTCTTGAAGTAGAGCGTGGCCAGCGACTGATTGAACGTCTGCATCCCGTACTTGGCCTGGCCGGTCTGCATCATCGAGTAGATCTGGTGGACCTTGTCCTCGCGGATCAGATTGCGGATGGCGGCGTTGGGGACGAGGATCTCCATGGCCATGACGCGCCCCTTGCCGTTGGCCTTCGGCAGCAGCGACTGGCAGAGGATCCCTTCCAGGACGAACGAGAGCTGGGCGCGGATCTGCGGCTGCTGGTGGGCCGGGAAGACGTCGACGATGCGGTTGATCGTCTGGGCCGCGGAGTTCGTGTGCAGCGTGCCGAAGGTGAGGTGGCCGGTCTCGGCGATGCGCAGCGCCGACTCGACGGTCTCGAGGTCGCGCATCTCGCCGATGAGGACGACGTCGGGGTCCTGGCGCAGCGCGCTGCGCAGGGCGTTGGCGAAGGAGTGCGTGTCGGCATGCAGCTCGCGCTGGTTGACGACGCAGTTCTTGTGCTGGTGGAGGAACTCGACCGGGTCTTCGATGGTGATGATGTGCTCGTGGCGCTCGCGGTTGATCTTGTCGATCATGGCGGCGAGCGTCGTCGACTTGCCCGAGCCGGTCGGCCCGGTGACGAGGACGAGGCCGCGCGGCTTGGAGCAGATCTCCTCGACGACGGCGGGGAGGCCGAGCTCGCGGAAGCCGAGGATCTCGTACGGGATCTGGCGGTAGACCGCGGCCACCGCGCCGCGCTGGTTGAAGATGTTGGCCCGGAAGCGCGCCAGCCCCTTGATGCCGAAGGAGATGTCGAGCTCGAGGTTCTCCTCGAAGCGGTGCTTCTGGGCGTCGGTCAGGACCGAGTAGGAGAGCTGCTTCGTCTCCGGCGCCGCCAACGGCGGCATGTCCAGCGGCGTGAGCTTGCCGTCGATGCGGATCTGCGGAGGGGAGTTGGTGGTGATGTGGAGATCCGAGCCTCCGCGCTCGACCATGGTTTTGAGCAGTTGGTGCAGCGTAACGGCGGCCATTCGTTCTCCGTAGGTTCTTAGGTTGTTAAGTTGTTAGGTTCTTATGTTTGGGCAAAAACCTAAGAACTTAAGAACCTAACAACCTAACACTTATTTACAGGACTGTCTCCCGAACAACCTCTTCGATCGTCGTGATTCCATCCTTGATTTTAATCAGCCCCGAACGGCGCAGGGAGATCATGCCGTTCTCTGCCGCTTTGCGCTTGATGTCGATGGCCGTGCCGCCGGAGAGGATCAGCTCGCGGATGTCGTCGTCGATCTGCATCACCTCGACCAGGCCAACGCGTCCCTTGTAGCCGGTGTTGTTGCACTTGTCGCAGCCGCGGCCCTTGTAGACCGTGAACGTGCCGATCTCTTCTTTTTTGAACCCGATGTTCAGCAGCGCCTGCGGGGCGAGGTCGACCGTTTCCTTGCAGTTCTGGCAGATGCGGCGGGCTAGGCGCTGCGCGGCGATGAGCTGGACCGACGTGGCCACCAGGAACGGCTCGATGCCCATGTTCATCAGGCGGTTGATCGTCGACGGCGCGTCGTTCGTGTGCAGCGTGGAGAGGACGAGGTGGCCGGTGAGGGCGGCCTTGATGGCGATCTCCGCGGTCTCGAAGTCGCGGATCTCGCCGACGAGGATGATGTTCGGGTCCTGGCGCAGGAAGGAGCGCAGCGTGGCCGCGAAGTTGAGGCCGATCGACTCCTTCATCTGCACCTGGTTGACGCCCGGCAGGTTGAACTCCACCGGGTCCTCCGCGGTCATGATGTTGACCTCGGGGGAGTTCACCTTCGAGAGCGCCGAGTAGAGCGTGTTCGTCTTGCCCGACCCCGTCGGCCCGGTGACCAGCACCATCCCCCACGGCTTGAAGATGGCCTCCTCGAACTTCGCCAGCGACTCCGGCTCGAAGCCGAGCTTGGTCATGTCGAGGCGAAGGTTGTCCTTGTCGAGAAGGCGCAGCACGACCTTCTCGCCGAAAAGCGTCGGCAGCACGGAGACGCGGAAGTCGAGCTCCTTGTTTTTCTCGTTGAGCTTCATCTTCAGCTTGATGCGGCCGTCCTGCGGGAGGCGCTTCTCGGAGATGTCGAGCTTGGCCAGGATCTTCAGGCGCGAGGTGATGGCGTCCTTGAGCTTGAGCGGCGGGTTCATGATCTCGTAGAGGATTCCGTCGATGCGGAAACGCACCCGGTACTCTTTCTCGTACGGCTCGACGTGGATGTCGGACGCCCCGCGCTTGATGGCGTCGCTGAGAATCAGATTGCACAGCTTGACGACCGGCGCTTCCTCGGCGCCTTCGGCCAGGGCCTCGACGTCCATCTCCTCGTCTTCTTCGAGGACCTCGAGGTCGGCGCTCTCCGACTGCTGCAAATCCTCCATGACCCTCTTCAGCTCGAGCGAGGAGGTGCTGCCGTAGTAGTTGTCGATGGCGGCCTTGATGCCGAGCTCGCTCGCCACCACCGGCTCGACGTTGTAGCCGGTCATGAACTTGATGTCGTCCATGGCGAAGACGTTGGTCGGATCGGCCATGGCGATGGTGATCGTGGCGCCGGTCTTGTTGACCGGGAGGATGTTGTATTTCCGCGCGACGTCGGCCGGGATCAGCTTGATGACCGAGGCGTCGATCTCGAAGTGCTGGAGATTGATCGACGGGACGCCGAACTGCTGCGAGAGGCACTCGGTGATGTCCTCCTCGGACACGAAGCCGAGCTTGATCAGCGTCTCCCCCAGCTTGCCGCCGGTCTCTTTCTGGACCTTCAGCGCTTCCTTGAGCTGATCCTGCGAGATCAGGCTGGCCTTGGTCAGAAGCTCGCCGAGACGGATGCTCATAGTTTGCGGACGACGTCCTCTACGTTAATAGTATCCACCGATTTCGTCGTGGACCACGACTCGGCCACGCGGCCGAGCTGCCCATACGGCCCATTGCGCAAGGGATTCGTTGGCCCATAGATTCCCACGACGGGCGTGCCGAGGGCGGCGGCGAGGTGGAGCGGCCCGGTGTCGCCGCCGATGACGAGCTTGGCGTGCTGCAGCAGCCAGGCGAGCTCGCGCAGGCTCGTCTGCGGCGCGACGTCGGCGCCGATCGACTCGGCGAGCTCCCGCTCCCCCGGCCCCCAGGCCACGAGCGCCTCCTTGCCGAGGCGCTGCGCGAGCTCGGGGAACTTGTTCCACCGCTTGTCGGCTCTTCCGGCGCCCGGCAGGAACACGATGCGCCCGCCGAGGTCGCGCAATTTGCCGCTCGGATCGTCGGCGTAGTGCGAGAAGTCGACGCGCGGCATCTGCGCGTGCGCGTCGACGGCCTGCGCCAGCTCGAGGTTCTGCTCGACGATGTGCCGCGCCTCGTCGACGTCGACGCGGCGATTCAGAAACACGCCGGCGGCGCCTTCGCGGATGGCCGCGCGCCCGAAGCCGTAGCGCAGCGGCGCGCGCGAGACCCAGGCCAGCGAGGCGGACTTGATGAGGCCCTGGAAGTCGATGGCGGCGTCGAAGCCGCGCATGGCCGCGCGCGCCGCGAACATCTCGCCGCGCCGGGCCACGAAGGCGCGCCCCCACTCCTTCATCGAGACGGAGATCGTGTCGACGCGGGCCACGACGGCGACGAGGTCGCGGTACGGCCGCTCCACGACCCAGACGATCTCGTGGCCAAGGTCGCGCAACGCGACGACCGCGGGAATCGTGTGCACGACGTCGCCGAACGCGGAGAGACGGATGGCCAGGAGCTTCATCGCGCCTTGCCGTTCACCGCCGCATCCTCTTCAGCAGCTCGCTCGTGGAGTGCTCCTTCGGATCGCCTACGATCGCCACCCGCCCGCCGTAGCCCTGCACGACGTCGCGCTCCGGCACGGAGTCGGCCGTGTAGTCGGTCCCCTTGCAGTGCACGTCCGGCTGGAGCACGCCGAGGAGGCGCGCCGGCGAGCTCTCGTCGAAGATCGTCACGTAGTCGACCCCTTCGATCGCGGCGATGATCTCGGCGCGCTCGCTTGCAGGCATCACCGGCCGCCCCTCCCCTTTCAGCTCGCGCACCGAGGCGTCGCCGTTCACGCCGACGACGAGCACGTCCGCTTCCTTGGCGGCGTCCTGCAAATAGCGCACGTGCCCGACGTGCAGCACGTCGAAGCATCCGTTCGCGAACGCGATCGTGTGGCCGCGGGCGCGCTCCTTCGCCACCGCCAGCTCCAGCGCCTTCTCCGAGAGGATCACTCGTTCAAATCCTCGTCGCGCTCGATGGCGTGGCGCAGCTCCGACGCCGACACCGTCGCCGTCCCCATCTTCATGACCACGACGCCCCCTGCGTAGTTCGCCAGCTTGGCCGCCTCGGCGAACGACGCCTGCGCCGCCAGCGCCAGCGTGAACGCGGCGATGACGGTGTCGCCGGCGCCGGTGACGTCCGCGACCTGGTCGCCGCCCCAGACGGGGATGTACAGCGGCGCGCTGGCATCGCGCTCCAGCAAGGCCATGCCTCGGCTGCCGCGCGTGATCAGGATGGCCTCGCAGTCGAGGCTCTGCTGCAGCGTCTGCGCGACCTGGGCCACGCGGTGGTCGCCGTTCTCGCCGTCGAACAGCGCCGTCCCCGCCGCCGCGGCGGCCTCCTCCTCGTTCGGCGTGGCCGCGGTGACGCCCGGGTAGTCGAGGAGGTTGTAGCGCGAGTCGAGCGTGACCGGCTTCCCGTGCGCGTAGCGCGTGAGGCTCGAGGCCACATGCGACGTGACCACGCCGTAGCCGTAGTCGCTGATCATGCCGGCGTGGGCGATGGAGATCTGTGCGCGCAGCATGTTCGCGAACTGCTCGGCCTCGTACGGGGCGATCTCGAAGCGGTCCTCGATGTCGTAGCGGACGATCTGCTGGCGGGCCGCGTGCGGGAAGCCGCCGAGGATGCGAATCTTGGTCGGCGTTTGGTAACGGTCGACGCAGAGGATCCCGCTGCAGTCGATGCCCTCGGCGGCGAGCCGGGCCAGGAGCTGCCGCCCGGCCGCGTCGTCGCCGATGACGGAGACGGGCAGCGGCACGCCGCCGAGGGCCACGATGTTGTTGATGGCGTTGCCGGCGCCGCCGAGGAGCGTGTCGTCGCGGTATTGGCGGAGGATCAGCACCGGCGCCTCGCGGGAGATCCGCTTCGGCGTGCCGTAGACGAAGCGGTCGGCCACGATGTCGCCGTAGACGACGACGAGCCGCCCGGCCATGGCTTCGGTCAGTTGGAGCAGTCGCGACCTCGAAAACACGGAGGGTAAGTCTATCGCGCACGCACGTTCAATCGCGGGGCCGTCCCGGCACGGCTCGGCTCTCCGGAACGCCGGATCAGCCGCGCGAAGCGTCGGCTGCAGCACGGCGAATCGCCGCGGCCGAAGGTCCGCGCGCGATAAAACTTATGCGGTTTGCGTCAAATCCGCCGCCCGCAGCTCGTCCTTCTCTCCCGCGGTGAGCACGTTCTCCAGATCGATCAAAAGAAAGATCTCGTCGCCGACCGGAATCACCGCGATCAGCAGCTCGCCGCGGATCCCGCGCACCAGCGGCGGCGGCGCCAGGAGCTGCTCCGAGGTGACGTTGACGATGCGCCGGACCTCGTCGACCTTGAGCCCGATCACGCCGGCGCTGGTGTGCGTGATCAGCACGAGCGGCTGCTCGGCGCGGCCGGCGGCGGCCGGGTAGAGGCGGTCGCGGAGGTCGATGATCGGGATGACCTCGCTGCGCAGGACGATGATGCCTTCGACGAACGCGGGCGCGGTCGGCACGGAGGTCGAGCCGCTGTAGGGGATGATCTGCCGCACGGCCATGATGTCGAGGACGAATGTCTCCGGGCCGACGCGGAAGGTGATGAGGCGGAGGTCTTTCGTCTCTGGCACTTCTCGTAGTTTATCCCGCGCGCAGACGCGGGATCATCGGCGCATCTGCGCAGACCGAGCCACGAAGCACGACTCGCGCAGGTGCGCTCATGATCCCGCGTCTGCGCGCGGGATAAACTGATTACGCCCGGACGCGGAATCTTCGAATCTCTTCATCAACACTGCGCAGCGCGTCCGACAGCAGCGCGATCGCGTCGCGCATCTCATTCGCCGAGCCGCGGTTCGACTCGGCGATGTGGCGCACCTGCTCCATCGTGGCCACGATCTTCTCGCTCTCCGTGGCCTGGCCCGCGGCGACCTGGAAGATCTCGTGGATCATGTCGATCATCCGCTCCGCCGCCGCGGAGATCATCGACGAGCCGGAGCGCTGCTCGATCATGGCCTGGCGCACGTACTTCGTCACCTCGCGCATCGACTCCACGGCCTTGAGGATGTGGTCCGAGCCCTGGGCCTGCTGCGTCGTCGCCGAGTTGATCCCCTTCACCATCTCCTGCAGGCGTCCGATCGAGCGCGAGACCGTCTCGCTCCCCTTGGCCTGTTCGCGCGTGGCCGCGGCGATCTCCTTCCCCATCGACGACGCCTTCGACGCCGAGTCGAGGATGTTGTTCAGGGCCTTCCCGGCCTCGTGCGAGAGCGACACGCCGTCCTCGACGAGCTTCGTCCCCGCCGTCATCGACCGCAGCGCGTTCTGCACCTCTTCCTGCACGGAGCGGATGAGCGAGCCGATCTCGCGCGTCGACGACGCCGTCCGCTCCGACAGTTCGCGAATCTCCGCGGCCACGACGGAGAAGCCCTTGCCGTACTCCCCCGCCTGCGCGGCCAGGATCGCGGCGTTCAGCGCCAGGAGGTTCGTCTGCTCGGCCACGTCCTCGATCACGTTGAGGATCTTGCCGATGGCCACGGAGCGCTCGCCGAGGCGGCTGACCACGGTGTTCGACTGCGTGACGGCCTGGCGGATCTCCTCCATCCCTTCGATCGTCTCGCGCACCGCCTTCATCCCCGACTCGGCGGCGTCGGCCACGCCGAGGGCCACGTCGTACGACTTCGCCGCGTTCGCCTCCACCTGCGCGATCGACGCGCTCATCTCCACCATCGACGACGAGGTGTCGGTGACGAAGTTCGTGAGGAAGACGACGTTCTGGTCGACCTCGTTGATCGAGGCCACCATCTGGTGCGTCGCCGAGGCCGTCTCTTCGACCGAGGTGAAGAGCGAGTCGGTATGGCGGCTCACCTCCTCCATCGAGGCCACCATCTCCAGCATCGACGACGACGTCTCCTCCGACGACGCCGAGAGCGTCTCCACGTTGTCGGTGATCTTGCGGACGCCGGCGTTGAGCTGGTCGATGGAGTGGTAGGCCTCGTCGAGGACGGCGCGCTGCTCGTCGACGCGCTCGATGACCGTGTGCGAGCGCGAGCCGACGGTGTCGGCAACGCTTTTGAGCTGCGTCTGCGAGCGGACGAGCTTCGTCACCGTCTTCTCGAGATCGCCCGACATGGCATTGAACGTCGTGGCCAGCGAGCCGATCTCGTCGCCCGACGTGACCGCCGTGCGCTGGGTCAGATCGCCCTGGGCGATGAGCTTCGCGCTCGCGGCGAGATCGAGCATCGGCCGGATGATCAGCCGCGCCGCCAGATAGGCCAGGGCCACGGCGATGGCCAGCGCCAGCAGCGTGACGATGATCTCCGCCGTCAACAGCTGCCGCGACACGGCATCGGCCTGGCGATGGTTCACGACGAGGTGGAACATCCCTTTCGTCGCCCCCGACTCGTCGACGAACGGGATGATGAAGAGATGGAGCAGCTCGCCGTTCTTGCCCCGCAGCGCTCCCCCCTTCGTCGGCAGCGGCAGCGGCGGCGCGGCCGCGGAGGCAGCGAGGGTCTTGCCGTCGGTCGTGGTGAAGTCGGCGTACTCGATCGACGGGTTGCGCTGGCGGAGGTCGGCGATGATTTTCCTCAGATCGTCGGTGAGGCCGAAGAGGACGTAGTAGCCGGCCGTCGCTTTGACGGTGTCGGCGATGGCCTGTCCCTGCGCGAGCGTCTGCTCGTCGATGGCCCCGCGCACGCGCCACTGCACGGC
>JBKOUP010000500.1:0-10669 GCA_046723495.1 Acidobacteriota bacterium | reverse complement strand
CTGCAGCTGCAACGCTCATGGGTGGGGAGCCCCTTCGTTTCTGGATTTGAACGATAGGCTCCATGTCCAAGGTCTTTGCCACACATGCCCATGACGGAAGTCATTGCATTACCGATAGATATCCAGATGGCCATCCTGACGCTCTCGTCCGTTGTTCGGAAACCTGTCCGGAATTCAGTCATGCCGCTGCCGTGACGTTGCCGATCGCCGCCAGCAGGTCGGCGATCTCGTACGGCTTCATGATCGAGAGCAGTTTCTCTCCGGTGAGATTCGCCTCCACGTGCCCGGTGGAGAGCACGACCGGCAGGTTGGCGTGCTCGGCGCGCAGCAGCGGCACCAGATCGACGCCGCTGCCGTCGGGGAGATTGATGTCGATGATGGCCACCTCCGGCCGCATCAGCCGCGCGGCGTCGCAGGCTTCGCCGCCGGCGCGCACCCACGTCGTCTCGTAGCCTTCGGACTGCAGCAGGGCCTCCAGGCCGTGGCCGACGGAGGCGTCGTCCTCGACGAGGAGCACGCGCTTCACGCCGGCGCGGCCGCGCACGAGCGACTCGATCGGCGGCGCCATGATCTTCGCCGCCGGCACGAGCAGATGGAACGCGCAGCCGCCCTCGGCGCGGTTCTCCGCCGTCAGCGAGCCGTTCTGCCCTTCCATGAGCCGCCGGGCGATGGCCAGGCCGAGGCCCGTGCCGTTGCGCTTCGTGGTGAAGAGCGGCTCGAAGATGCGGTCGAGCATCTGCGGCGGAATCCCCGGGCCGTTGTCGCGCACGGTGATGCGCACGAGATCCTTGTCGAGGGAGACGGCGACGTCGATCGCGCCGCGGCTGCCGAGGGCGTCGCGGGCGTTGAAGACGAGATTCGTGATCACCTGCTCGAGATGCTCGCGGTCGCCGTGGATCAGGCGCACGTCGCGATCGATCGTGCAGTCGAGATCGATCGACGTCGGGATCGACGGGCGCAGCTGCCCGAGGAAGGCCGGCAGCCAGGCGTGCGCGTCGATCGCGTAGAGCTGCGGCTCCTTCGGATTGGCGAAGCGGAGGATCTCCTGCGAGGCGCGCTTGCCGCGGCCGATGGCGCGGGTGATGTGGCCGAGGGCGTTGTCGATCTTCGGCGCGGGCGTGACGTTGCGGCTGATGACTTCGACGAAGGGCTGGATGCCCATGAGCACGTTGTTGAACTCGTGTGCCAGCGATGCCGCGACCTGGCCGAGGCTGCTCATCCGCTTCGACTCCTCGAGCTTGCGCGCGATCGTGCGCTGCTCGGTGACGTCGCGGGCCGTGCCGATCGTGCCGCCGTCGACGTAACGCGGCTGCGACGACACTTCCACCGTCACCGTCGCCCCCGACTTTGCCAGGAGGTCGTACTCGGCGATGGTCAGGTCGCCGCCGTCGATGGCCCGCTCCGGATGCCGGAGGATGAAGAGCTCCGTGAACGGACGGCCGATCCACTCCTCGACGCGATAGCCGGTCCGGCGCTCGAAGCTGTGGCTGAGCGAGAGGAAGCGCCCTTCGCGGTCGAGCGTGTAGAGGATGTCGGTGACGTCCTCGACGAGCTCGCGGTAGCGCTGCTCCGACGCCGCCAACGCCTGCTGGGCGGTCACGCTCTCGGTGATGTCGGCGGCGGTGCCGATGAAGATCTCCTCGTCGTCGACGATGATCTGGTTCTGATAGAAGGCCACGTGCAGCAGCGTCCCGTCTTTGCGGCGGACGCTGGCCACTTTCTTGCCGGCCACGAGGCGGCCTTCGTCGTTCAGCAGCGGGGAGATGTCGATCGAGGCCAGTTCGTCGGCGCTGTAGCCGAGCATGGAGGCGCCGGTGTCGTTGATGTAGGTGAGCTTGCCGCCCGCGGCCATGTAGACGGCCACGACGGAGTGCTCGACGAGCCAGCGGAACTTGGTCTCGGCCGCGGCGCGCCTGCGCTCGGCCTCGCGGGCCGGCGTAATGTCGAGGATCGAGCCGATCATCCGCCGCTCGCCCGACGGCGACTTCACGTTGTGGCCGCGGTCGAGGACGATGCGATACCGGCCGTCGCCCTGGCGGAGACGGTATTCGTAGGTCCAGTTCGGCAGCTCTTCGTTCATGGCCCGCGCCGCCAGCGCCCGCGCGGTCTCGCGGTCATCGGGATGAATGCGCTCCAGCCAGTCGTCGACGAACGTCGTCGGCCCGCTGAGCTTCCCGAGCATCTGCCGGTAGGCCGCGTTGGTCCAGAGCTCGTTCCGCTCCGGCGACCACTCCCAGATGCCTTCGTGCGTGCCCGCGGCCAGCAGCTGCAGCCGGGTCTCGCGTAGCTGCAGCTCCTCCTCGGCGCGCACGCGGTCGGTGATGTCGCGGGCGATCATCTGCACGGCGTCGCGGTTGCCGTAGCGCAGCGGAAGGGCGGCCACTTCGACGTCGAGCGACGAGCCGTCGACGCGCAGGTATTTCTGGCGAAGGTAGGGAACGCTCTGACCGGCGTGGAGCCGCTCGATGCGTTCGCGCACCTCGTCGCGATAGCCGGGGGCAACGAAGGTGAGGGCCTCGCGGCCGACGATCTCCGCCTCGCTCTCCGCGCCGACGAGCTGGACGAAGGCCTGGTTGACGTAGACGTAGACGCCGTCGACGTGAACGCCGATGCAGTCGGGGGAGAGCTCGACCATGCGCCGGAAGTTCTGCTCGGCCTCGTGCTCGCGGGTGATGTCGACCATGACCCCGAAGAGCTCGGCGGGGACGCCGTCGACGCAGTGGACGTTGACGTAGTCGCGCAGCCAGACGGTGCGGCCGTCCGCGGCGATCATGCGGTAGACGAGCTCGTGGTCCCGCCCGGCCACGGTCTCGTTGTGGCAGAGGAGAGCGACGTGGGTGTCATCCGGGTGCAGCCGCCGGTACCAGAAGTCGGGCTCTTCGAGCCAGCACTGGAGCGGATATCCGAGAAGCGCCTCGGCGGCGGGGTTGACGTAGGTGAAGCGGAAGGTCTCGGCCGAGGCCGACCAGGCGATGGCCGGAAGAGCGTTGAGCAGGCGCGACTGTCGGTCGCCTTCATTGGAGGAAGGATGCACAGATGTAGTCCTCGCTTTCCTTATGGGTGCGAGGGCGCATAAAAGAAGTCGGTGCGGAGGTATTTCTTGCTCAGCCTGGCATGCTTGAAATAACTATATAGACGCACCGCTTTACGTTGGCCTAACCCGAAAAAAGGAGAACTGGAAGGATGCCTTACGTCGCCCTGGAGTGGGACCACAGAATTGGTAAACCGATGATCAAGTGGCTGGTGGTGCGGTGCGCCAGCGTGGGAACGAAGTTCGGCGGACCGCAGGCGCTGCCGCCGCGCCGCGACATCGCCTACTTCGTCGACGAAGAGACGGCGGAGCGCGATGCGAAGGCCTTCGCCGCGTACAAGATGAGCGAGGGCCAGACGGGCCAGCTGCCGGCCGCCTACAGCAACCGCCACGCGGCGTTCAACTGGGACCACAACATCCACAACCCGCTGATCCAGTGGGCGGTGCTGGAGTGGAACGGCGAGAACCCCACCGGCAAGAGCGTGCGCAACGACGTGGCCTACTTCCTCGATCCGGAGACGGCGGAGGCGGACGCGCGCGCGTTCCGCGTGATCCGCGACGAGCTGCTGGCCGCGGAGACGGAAGTCGCGGCGTAAGCAATGGTTTCGGAGCGCCGGCGGCGCCGGCGCTCCCCTCGCTCGATGGCGGGTATGATGTAAACTCATACCATGGCCCGCGCAAAAATCGCCGTCACCGTCGACGAGGACGCTCTCGCCGAAGTCGATCGGCTCGTCCGCGCAGGCGTCTTTCCCAACCGTAGCCGGGCCTTCGAGATCGCATTGAAGGAAAGGCTGGAGCGGCTTCGCCATTCACGCCTGGCACGGGAAGCGGCGAAGCTCGACCCCGATGAAGAACAGGCTCTCGCTGAGGAGGGTTACGCGGGAGAGGGCCAGTGGCCCGAATACTGAGGGGCGACGTCCTCTGGGCCGAGCTGAAGCCAACGGTCGGAAGTGAGCACGCTGGCTCGCGGCCGGTCGTCGTCTTGAGCCACGACGTCTTCAACGAGAGGTCACGAACCGTGATCGCTGTCGCCGTCACGAGCCAGCCTCCCCGCGCCGGGTTCCCTCTGAGCCTCGAGATCGCCAGCGCCAGATTGCCGAAGCGGTCGTGGGTGAAGATCAGTCAGATTCGAACGTTGTCCGTGGAACGGCTCGGCAAGAGGATCGGCCGGCTTTCGCCGGAGGAGCTCGATCGACTCATCGAGGGACTCAATGAAATTATCGGCTAGGACCGTCTAACTCGCCTCCACGTACGCCGCCAGCTTCTCCCGCAGCGCCTGCGGCACCGGCACCGGCGCGAACTCCCCTTTCTTCACGGCCACGACGATGTACTTCCCGCTGGCGACGACGACGTCGCGCTGTTCCTTGCGGCGCACCTCGAAGTCGATGTGGATCGACGTGTTGCCGATCTTCCCGAACCACGCCTCCACGACGAGCAGCTCGTCGAGCGTGACCGGGGAGTGAAAGTCGCACTCGACGTGGACGCGCGGCAGCCAGACGCCGACTTCGTCGAACATCTCCCGGTACGACAACCCGCACGAGCGGTACAGCTCCGCCTCGGCCAGGCCGAAGAAGCGCAGGTAGGCCTGGTAGTTGATGATGCCGGCGGCGTCGATGTCCTCCCAGCGCACGTACTCCTCGATCGAAAAACGCATCTCGCTAGAATGCTATCAATGAAGCGCTTCCTCGTTCTCTTCGCTCTCGCCACCACTGCCGTTGCCGCCGAGCCGCGCCTCATCGCCCTCAAAGCCGCGCGGCTCATCGACGGCCGCGGCCACGTCACCGCCCCCGCCGCCGTCGTCGTCCGAGGCAACAAGATCGAGTCGATCGGCGGCGCCGTCCCCGCGGACGCGCAGGTCATCGACCTCGGCGACTCCACGCTCCTCCCCGGCCTCATCGACGCCCACGTCCACGTCCTCCTGCAGGGCGACATCACCGCCGCCGACTACGATGCCCAGCTCTTCCGCGAGTCGACGGCCTACCGCGCCCTGCGCGCCACCAAGGCGCTGCGCATCGCCCTCTCCCACGGCTTCACCACCGTGCGCGACCTCGAGACCGAGGGGGCGATGTACACCGACGTCGACCTCAAGAAGGCCATCAACAACGGCATCATCGCCGGCCCGCGCATGGTCGTCTCCACGCGGGCCATGTCCGTCACAGGCGGCTACGGCCCGAGCGGCTACGCGCCCGACGTGACCTACCCGATGGGCGTGCAGATCGTCGACGGCGTCGAGAACGGGCGCAAGGCCGTGCGCGAGCAGATCGCCCACGGCGCCGACTGGGTCAAGGTCTACGCCGACCGCTCCTACTTCCTCGACAAGGACGGCACCCTCTCCTCGATCCCGACGTTCACCGCCGAGGAGATGAAAGCGATCGTCGACGAGGCCCACCGCCTGCGCCACAAAGTGGCCGCGCATGCCATGGCCCGTCCCGGCATCGCCAACGCCCTCGCCGCCGGCGTCGACTCCATCGAGCACGGCGTGGCCATCCCCGACGATCTCCTCGACGTCATGGTCGCGAAGGGCGTCTACCTCTGCCCGACCCTCACCGTGACCGAGTACGTCGCCCCCGGCCGCGGCGGCATCTGGATGAAGATGGTCGACATCCATCAGGACAGCTTCCGCCGCGCGCTGCGCAAAGGCGTGAAGATCGCCCTCGGCACGGACGCCGGCGGCTTCGACTGGAGCGCCGTCAACGAGGCGAAGGAATTCGAGTACTACACGCGCCTGGGCATGACGCCGATGCAGGCCATCGAGTCGGGCACGCGCGTGGCCGCGGAGCTGCTGGACATGAGCGACCGCGTCGGCACCATCGAGCCGGGCAAGCTCGCCGACGTCGTGGCCGTCCCCGGCAACCCGCTGCAGGACATCACGGCCATGGAGCGCGTCCGCTTCGTGATGAAGGACGGCGTTAACCAAACGGCGCCGTCTCCGTAATAGCGTGCGGTAACGGAGGTTGCTCACATGGAATCACCATTCATCACCATGATCCCGATCTCGCTCGGGCTCGGATTTTTCGCCATGATCGCCTTCATCGTCTGGGCGAAGGCGCACTCGAAGGCGCAGCAGTCGCGCTACAGCGCCGAGGTGCAGACGAAGCTCATCGACCGCTTCGGCTCGGGGCCGGAGATGATCGATTTCCTGAAATCGCCCGAGGGGCAGCAGTTCGCCACCGGCATCAGCAAGCTGCCGAGGCTGGCCGCGCGCGACCGCGTCGTCGGCGGCTTCAGCCGCGCCATTTTCCTGACCTTCCTCGGCATCGCGTTCCTGCTGCTCGAGTTCACGGAGATGAGCAATCCCGGCTTCCTGATCGCCGGCGCCGTCCTGACCGCGCTCGGCCTGGCCAACCTGCTCTCATCGTTTGTTTCGCTGAAGCTGTCGAAGCGGATGGGACTGGTCGACGGCGACGATGACGCCGCCAACCCGACGCAACTGATCAACGTCTGAGATTGGAGATGTCCGCCGACGTCATGTTCGCTCCGGCTTCCTTCGCCCTGGCGCACGCCGACACGGAACGGCGCTCGCCGAAGGCGCCGATGGACGAGGCCCGCTTCGAGGCCTTCTACCGGAAGATTGCCGGCGGGGTCTGGTCGTACATCTACCGCCTCACCGGTGACCCGACGCTCGCCGACGACCTGCTGCAGAAGACGTTCTTCCGCTTCCTGCGCAGCAACCCGGTGGTGGCGAATGACGATCACATGCGCCGCTACGTGTACAAGACGGCCACGAACCTGGTGTTCGATCATTTCCGCGAATCGAAGCGCGAGCGCGGCCGTCCCATCGATCTGCCGCCCTCGGAGCTGCGCGCCGATCGCGGCGAGCTGCGCCACGACATGATGCGCGTCTTCTCCGAGCTCAAGCCGCAGGAGCGCGCACTGCTGTGGCTCGCGCACGTGGAGGGCTCGTCGCACGAGGAGATCGCGGAGTCGCTGGGCGTGAAGACGAAGAGCGTGAAGGTGATGCTCTTCCGGGCCCGCAAGCGCCTCGGCGAGATGCTGTCGAAGAAGGGGCTGGCGCCATGAACGACCGCTGCCCGTTCGAGCCGAACGTCACCGAGGCCGCGCTGAGCGGAGCGTGGAGCGAGTCGCTGCGCGCGCATGCGGCGTCGTGCGCCGACTGCGCCGCGGCCGCCGAGGTCGCGCCGTGGATGACGGAGTTCTCCAAGCAGGACGATCGCGAGCACATCCTCCCCGACCCGGCCGTGCTCTGGCTGAAAGCGAAGCTGCTGCAGGGGAGCGCCGCGGTCGACCGCGCCGCGCTGCCGATGACGCGCGTGCAGATGGCCGCCTACCTCATCATCGCCGCCGGCTGGGCCGCGCTGCTGACGTGGAAGTGGGGCGCGCTGGCGACGTGGGTGAATGCGCTGAACCCCGGCCACATCGCCGCTGGGACCGCCGGCGCGACGACGCTGTCGCTGACGACGCTGGTGACGCTGGTGCTCCTCGCCTCGGCCACGGTGATGGTGGCGTTTCACGCTATCCTCGCGGAAGAGTGAAACTCCACGCCGACCCGCACGCGCTCCGCGAAAAATACCAGTCCGCCGAGCCCTTCCCGCACGTCGTCATCGACGGCCTCTTCGACGACGCCGAATTGGAAGCCGTGCTGCGCGAGTTTCCCGCCCCCGACCAGATGCGCTGGATGCGCTTCGACAACGCCCGCGAGAAGAAGCTCGGCTTTTTCTACGAGTCGAGCGCGATCTCCGAGCGCATCCGCCGCTTCCTCGACGCCATGAACGGCTTCGAGATGCTGCTGTTCCTCGAGGCCCTCACCGGCATCGACGGCTTGATCCCCGATCCCTACTTCGGCGGCGGCGGGCTGCACCAGATCGAGCCGGGCGGGTTTCTGAAGGTGCACGCCGACTTCAACGTCCATCCGAAGCTGAAGCTCGACCGCCGCCTGAACATGCTGATCTACCTCAACAAGGATTGGCGCGACGAGTACGGCGGGCACCTGGAGCTGTGGGACGCCGCGATGCGCGCGCCGCGGCAGCGCATCCTGCCGTCGTTCAACCGGACGGTGATCTTCTCGACGACCGACACGTCATTCCACGGCCACCCGCATCCGCTGCAGTCGCCGCCCGGCGTGACGCGCAAGTCGGTGTCGCTCTACTACTACACGGCGGGGCGGCCGGAGTCGGAGCGGAGCGCACCGCACGACACGCTGTTCCGCGATTAGGGCGGATCGTCTTTCTTCACGACGAATTCGATCTTCGTGCGATGCATGACGTTCATCAGCTTCTCGATCTCTTCCGGACTCATCGGCACGCCGGCAAGTGCGCCGAGTTGTAAGACAGCGAGGACAAGAATCCTCGCCAACGTTTTTCGCATGGGTTCCTCCTTCGACTGAGCGGTGAGCTCAGCGCGACGGAGGAGCGCGCGTGGCCGCGAGCGCGATGAACGCGGCCGGCTGCGCATGCGCGGCGGCGCGCGGCGCACCGCCGAGAACGACGAGCGGCACCGCGAGGACGAAGACCGCGACCGGCGGCGCCAGCGGCAGCAGCACCGCTAGCACGATCAGGCCGAGGATGAGGATCTTGCGCGTCACGGGCGGATTGTATCGCCCAGCTTCAGGATCAAACCTGAGAGCATGAGGCCCGCGGCCGCCGCGCCGAGGAGGTACAGGGCCGCTTTGGCGCGGGCGACGAAGAAGGCGAACCAGTCGGCGACGAACGAATCGGGCGCGATCAGAAATGCCACCGCGAACGCGGAGAAAACGCCGAGCGGCTCGAGCAGCAGCAGCGCTACGGCCCACGGAATCCAGTGATGAACCTGCATCAGAAAATAAGCGCCGCTCAGGCAGAAGTCGGCGGTCAAGGCCATGAGCGCGGCGAAGAAGAGGCGCCCCGGCAGCGACATCGATTTCACTTCGTCGATCAGAACGTTCCCCAGATCAGCACCCGTTTATACGTGTAGAAGAACGGTCTGGTCTCGCCGAGCGCCGCCACGACGCGCTCGCTGTAGCGTTCGAGGAACTCGGGATAGCGGTCGCCGAGGCGGCGCTCGTAGTCGGTGAGCAGCGCGCCGCGGACCCACTCGACCACGTCGCGCGACGACGGCAGCTCGTGGCCGTACACCTGCAGGCGCACGTGCTGGCGCTTGTAGCCGAGGTCGTGCAGCAGCGCGGCGTAGCGCTCGGGCGGGAGCACGTAGTCGGCGCGCGGCTCGACGCCGAATTCCTTCGCCAGCGCCGCGGCAATGCGATGCGATGGGTGGTCGTCGTTCGCCGGCATCTGCACGGCCAGCTGGCCGTCGCGCGAGACGAAGCCGGTGAGGCGGCGGAAAAGCGACTCGTGATCCGCGACCCAGTGCAGCGCGGCGTTGGAGAAGATCAGGTCGTACGGCTGATCGGTGACGAAGGCTTCGACCGTGCCTTGCTGGAAGCGGAGCATTTCCCCGCCGAAGTGGCCGCTCTTGAGCAGCATCGTCTCGCTGCTATCGATGCCGACCGACTCCTCGGCGTTGAGATGCTCGTGCAGCTTGCGCGTCAGCTCGCCCGTGCCGCAGCCGAGGTCGACCACGCGCATGTGCGGGCGGTGCTCGACCAGGGAGACCAGATCCCAGAACGGCTGCGCGCGCTCATCCTTGAATCGTTCGTATTGCTCCGGCGTCCACATCAGCGCAGCTTGTCCCAGCTCATGATTGCATTCATCACCAGCGCGTACGTTCCCTGCGTGTTCGCGCGCCACATCGGGTTGTTGGCGAAGAGGAGGATGTGCCCCTTGCCGCGCGGCGCGTCGATGACGACCGCTTTTCCGGCCAGCTCTTCGCCGCCTTCGAGCATGCCGGAGAGGAGGAGCTGGTCGGCTTTCTTGGCGAAGGCGACGATCACGCGCGGCTGGTCCTCCGGCTTCGGCATGGCGTAGTCGACGTTCCACGGCGCGTCCTCGGGCAACGCGAACGGCTCCGGCTTCGGCTTCTCGGGCGTGGCCACGAACGGCCGGCCCTGCGGCACGTCGGGATCGCTCTTCGTGCCGCGGCCGCTG
Source organism: Acidobacteriota bacterium (assembly GCA_046723495.1). Taxonomy (GTDB): domain Bacteria; phylum Acidobacteriota; class Thermoanaerobaculia; order Gp7-AA8; family Gp7-AA8; genus DATDFB01. Next base: position 658 of record JBKOUP010000500.1, on the reverse strand, counting down.
GGGCGCTGCTCGCCGCCGGGCGGCTCCGGCTCGCCGCCGCCGAAGCGGATGCCGACGTCGAAGATCGGCGAGCCGGCGAAGTAGACGGGGACGTTCTCGTCGTAGCCTTGCGCGATCGGGCTCTTCTTGTCGACGACGTTCGCCTGCAGGATCGACCCGCGCGCCTTGAGCTTCTGCTGCTCGATCGTGCGCACCCAGCGCGCCAGGCCGTACTGCACCGCCCACACCGCCGTGTCGCGCGCCGTGATCAGGAGGCCGCCGTCCTCGACGAAGCGCTGCAGGTTGCCCACGCCGCTCATGCCGAGGCCGGGGCGCATGTCGTCGGTCTCGTCGATGCCGCCGAGGTTCGGCGTCAGCGCCGTCTTCTTCCACGGCAGCGGCGGGCCGGGAGGGAGCCCGTTGACGATGTCGGCCGGCGCGCTGCTGGCGGGCGGGAAGACGATGACGTCGAACCGCTCGCGCAGGTTGGGCGTGCGCGCGGCGTCCTGCGTGGAGATGTAGGTGTACGGCACGTTCATCGACTCGAAGGCGAGGCGCCACCACCCTTCGTCCTGCGTGCGCAGCCAGGTGTGCATGATGGCGATGCGGGGGACGGGAAGCTGGCGCCCCTCACCCTGGCGCTCCGCGCCTGTCCCTCTCCCCGCGAGCGGGGAGAGGG
>JBKOUP010000418.1:0-10103 GCA_046723495.1 Acidobacteriota bacterium | reverse complement strand
GGTTGGGTGTTCATCATCCCCGTGATCATCCTTGCCGGTGCGGCCCTGCTCATCGGATGGTGGGTCGCGGCCGGCGTCCCCACCCTCCTCTTCCTCTTCCTGGTCAACTTCTTCCGCGACCCGCGCCGCGCCGGCTCGGAGCGGCACATCGACGTCCTCTCCCCCGCCGACGGCACCGTCGTGCAGATCAAAGACGTCGCCGACGGCGAGATCTGGCCCGGCCTCACCAGGCAGGTCAGCATCTTCATGTCCGTCTTCGACGTGCACGTGAACCGCGCCCCGATCAGCGGCAGGATCGTGCACTACCGCTACAACCCGGGGAAGAAAATCGCCGCCTTCGCGGAGAAGTCGTCGACGGAGAACGAGCAAAACCTCATCGTCATCGAGGACGCCCGCGGCGGCCGCGTGGCTTTCAAACAGATCGCCGGCCTCCTGGCGCGGCGCATCGTCTTCGACAAGAAGGAAGGCGAGGAGGTCGTGCGCGGCGAGCGCGTCGGGATGATCAAATTCGGCTCGCGCGTCGACATCTTCTTCCCCGCCGACGCGACGATCAACGTCAAGATGCGCGAGAAAGTGAAGGTCGGTCTGACCGTCATCGCGCAGATCGGAGAGCCCGCGTGAAGCCGCCGAACCTCCGCCGCGGCATCTACATCATCCCCACGCTGATGACGATGCTGAACATCTTCTTCGGCTTCCGGGCCATCATCGCCAGCACGCGCGCGGTCGCGGCGATCACCGACGGGCGCAACGACCTGGCCGTGCAGTCGTTCGAGACTGCCTGCCTGTCGCTCTTCATCGCCGCGGTCTTCGACACCTTTGACGGCCTGCTGGCCCGGGCCCTCGGCGCGACGAGCGAGTTCGGCAAGGAGTACGACTCCATCGCCGACGTCGTCACCTTCGGCGCCGCGCCGGCGGTGCTAGTCTACTGCTGGGGGCTGCGCGACCTCCGCATCGGCGCGCCGATCGCCTTCATCTTCCTCGTGGCCGTGTCGCTGCGCCTGGCCCGCTTCAACGTCATGGCCGGAAAAACCGATCATCGCTACTTCGTCGGCCTGCCCAGCCCCGGCGGCGCGCTGACGATCGCCTCGATCGTCTTCTACGCACCGGCGCCGGTGGTGAACGACCGCTTCGCCATGGTCATCGTCGTGCTGACGGTGGCAGTGGCGTTCGCCATGGTCTCGCCGATCCGCTACCGCAGCCAGAAGGGCCTTTACTTCAAACGCGAGCGATCGCTCCTGCCGATCGTGCTGATCGCGCTGGTCCTCGGCATCGCCGCGAAGTGGCCGCGCGAGTTTCTCTTCGTCGGCTCGATCTCCTACCTCGCCTCGGGACCGCTGATGAAACTTTGGTCCATTGCGTTCCCCGCGCCCGCGCCCGTGCCCGAGCCCGAGTTGAATCCGCATGCCTGAGCCAAAACACCCCGCCGGCTACCGCGTCGGCATTGTCAATCCGCTGAGCCTCGTCGGGACGGAGATCCAATCGATCCTCCGCGAGCGCTCGTTTCCACACGCGAAGCTCGTGCTCTTGGCGACGGGCGAGAGCGCCGGCTCGCTGACCGAGGCCGACGGCGAGCCGGTCTACGTGCAGCCGGTGTCGGACGACGAGCTCGAGGACCTCGACCTCGTCTTCTTCTGCGGGCCGGCCGCGGAGAACCGCGAGTGGCTGCAGCGCGCCGACGACGACGACTTCATCGCCGTCGACCTCTCCCAGCCGACGACGGCGGAGGACGGCCGGCTGGCCGTGGCCGGCGTGAACCTCGACCAGCTCGACGGAAGCGAGCGCGTGCTCGTCTCGCCGCATCCGGCGGCCATCCCGATCGCGCTGCTGCTGCACCAGGTGGCGCGCCTGGCCCGCGTCGAGCTCTGCACGGCCACGGTCGTGCAGCCGGCCTCGACGTTCGAGCAGGCCGGCGTCGAGGAGCTCGCCCATCAGACGATCAGCGTGCTCAACGTGCAAAGCGTGGTGAAGGCGGTGTTCGACCGGCAGCTGGCCTTCAATCTCTATCCGGCCGTCGAGCACAACGAGGAGCTCGTCGTCTCGCAGATCCGCGCGCTCATCGACGCGCGCACGCAGGTGGCCGTGCAGATCACGCAGGGGACGATCTTCCACGGCCACACGTTCTCGCTCTTCGTGAAGGCGGAGGAGGATCTCGAAGCCGGCGACATCGAGGAGTCGCTGCGCGCCAACGCGGCCATCGCGCTGCCCGAAGGGGACGAGCAGTTCGGCACGATCGACGCGGCCGGCAAGGATGAAGTGCTGGTCGCCGAGGTTCGCACCGACCCGTCGATCGCCGGCGGATTCTGGGTCTGGGCCGTTTGCGATAATCTCCGCCGCGGCTCGGCGCTCAACGCGGTGCTGGTTGCGGAGAAGGTGCTGTTTGCGACGGGAGTGACGAACTAGCGATTCGCGATTCGCGATTCGCGATTCGCCTAATCGCTCGGAGATTCAATGCAAGATTTCTACGATCCCAAACCCGGCGATCTCGCCCCCAACTTTCGTCTGCCCTCGACGCGCGGCAAGGACGTGACCCTGCGCGAGCTGCGCGGGCAGGACGTGATCCTCTACTTCTATCCGAAGGACGACACGCCGGGATGCACGACCGAGGCGTGCTCGTTCCGCGATCATGAGGGCGACATCTCCCGCGCCCACGCCGCGGTCCTCGGCGTTTCCACCGACTCGCTCGAGTCGCACGAGACGTTCCGCGCCAAGCACGACCTCAACTTCCCGCTCCTCTCCGACGCCACCGCCGACATCGCCAAGATGTACGGGGTGTGGAAGGAGAAGAACCTCTACGGGCGGCGCTCGTGGGGTGTGGCCCGGACGACGTACTGGATCGGTCCCGACGGCCGAATCAAGAAGATCTACAAGAAGGTCGATCCCGCCAAGCACGCCGAGGAAGTGCTCGCCGATCTGAACGCGGCGCACAAGAAATAGCGACGGCGCGGGCGGCGCGTCCGTATTGCTCGGCGATGCGTCGCTGTCTGACGATCGCTGCGCTGCTCTTCGCCATCACCGCATTCGCCGCCGACGACGGCTGCGACATCGCCCTCAAGCCCGCCGCCACGCTGCTGCTGCCGTACTTCGAAGTCGACGTCAACTCGCCGCAGCAGTCGGCCGCGCAGACGATCTTCACCATCCAGAACACCTCGCATCTGCCGCAGATCGCGCACGTGACGCTGTGGACCGACTGGGGCTTCGCCGCCCTCGACTTCAATGTTTTCCTGACCGGCTACGACGTGCAGGGGATCAACCTCTACGACGTCCTGGTGCGCGCGACGATCGCGCCGCCGTCCGGCACGTCGTCGAACGTCGTCGTGCCGTCGAATCCGTCGGCAGGCTCGCAGCCTGCGTTCAACGACAAGAATCCGAAGATCTCGACGTCGTTCTGCCAGAGTCTCCCGGGCCAGTTCCCGAAGTTGCTGCTGCAAGATCTGCAGTTGATCTTCACGATCGGCAGAGGCAACGGCGCCGCCATTCCGTGCGTGGCCCAGACCGGCGGCGCGCACATCAACGCCATCGGCTACGCGACGATCGACGTGATCTCGTTGTGCAGCACGTCGCTTCCCTCGGAAACGCCGTACTGGAGTCAGATCCTCTACGACAACGTCCTCACCGGCGATTACCAGCAGATCACGCCGCGCGACGGACGGCTGACGGTGCACGGCGGGCCGCTCGTCCATCTGCGCGCCGTGCCGGAGGGGACGACGCTGCCGCACACGTTTTACGAGCACCTGGCGCCGAACATGAGCGACCGCCGCCAGCCGCTGCCGGTCGCCTTCGCGCCGCGTTATGTGAGCGGCGGCGTCTTCAACACGACGCTGAGGATCTGGCGCGAGCCGCCGCCGCCGAAAACGCCCTGCGGCGACTACAGCGCCAACGGCACGATTCCGTTCGTCGACATCGTGCGCTTCGACGAGCACGAAAACGCGACGGTCCCGACCGGCTGCAGCATCGTCTGCCCCGGAGTCGTGGGAACGCCAGTCACGAGCTCGCTTCCGAGTGAGTCCGCGTTTTTCCCGATCCGGACGTCCGGCGACGCCGGCGGCTGGCTTTACCTCAACCTCGGCAGCCAGGCCTGGGTGATCTCCTCGATGTTCGCCACTGATATCGGCGCCGTCGACGTCGCCGCTCCCGTGCTGGTCGATGGATGCACGTCCGCGCCGGAGGCGGGCGCACAGATTGGAGCGAGACCATGAGAACTGCCGCCATCGTCGCGTTGCTGCTCTTCGCCGTCACCGCATTCGCCGCCGACGACGGCTGCGATCTCACCCTCCGTCCCGCGGCCACGCTGCTCCTGCCGTACTTCGAAGTCGACCTCAAATCGCCGCAGCAGCAGGCCGCGCAGACGCTCTTCACCATCCAGAACACCTCGCGCCTGCCGCAGGTCGCGCATGTGGTCCTTTGGACCGACTGGGGCTTTCCGGTCCTCGACTTCAACATCTTTCTGACCGGCTACGACGTGCAGGGGATCAACCTCTACGACATCCTCGTGCGCGCGACGATCGCGCCGGGACCGTTCGTGAACGGCGGGACGTCGTCGAACGTCACCGTGCCGACGAATCCGACGGCGGGCTCGCAGCCGGCCTACAACGATCAAAATCCGAAGATCTCGCTCACTTTTTGCTCGAATCTTCCGGGACGGTTCAGCAAACCGCTGCTGGACGACCTGCAGTTGATCTTCACGACCGGCAAAGCCAGCGGCGCCAGCATCCCGTGCATCGCGAGCACCGGCGGCACCCACACGAACGCCGTCGGCTACGTGACGATCGACGTCATGTCGCTCTGCAGCTTCGCTCTTCCGTTCCAGGCGAATTACTGGACCGAGGTCCTCTACGACAACGTTTTCACCGGCGACTACCAGCAGATCACACCGCGCGACGGACGCCTGACGGTGCAGGGCGGACCGCTCGTGCACATCCGCGCAGTGCCCGAAGGCACGACGCTTCCGCACACGTTCTACGAGCGCTGGGCGCCGAACATGTCCGACCGCCGCCAGCCGCTGCCGGCCGTCTTCGCGCCGCGTTACGTGAGCGGGAGCGCGGGCGGGTTCAAGACCGCGCTGAAGGTCTGGCGCGAGGCCACGCCGCCGGCAACGCCGTGCAGCGACTACAGCGCCAACAACAACATCCCCTTCGTCGACACCGTGCGCTTCGACGAGCACGAAAACGCGACCATCATCCCGAGCGGCTGCATCATCCTCTGCCCGCCGGCGCAGCCGGGAACATCCGCAGTGAGCGTGGTCCCCGTCACCAGCAGCCCGCTGATCCCCACGTCCAGCTACGCGGATGATGCCGGCGGATGGCTCTACCTCAACCTCGGCAGCCAGGGATGGGTGATCTCCTCGATGTCGGCGACCGGGATCGACGCCGTCGACGTCGCCGCCACCGCGCTGGCGAACGGCTGCACGCCCGCGCCGAAGCCGAACGCCGAGATCGGACCGGCGCCATGAGATGTGCCGCCGCCGTCGCCGCGCTCTTCCTGTTCGCCGCCGCGACCTCGACGATCCGCCCCACCACCACGAACAACGACGACAGCTGCGACATCGCCCTCCTCCCCGCGGCGACGCTGCTCTTGCCGTACTTCGAAGTCGACTTTCGTTCGCCGGCGACAACGGCGAAGACGACGCTCGTGACCATCCAGAACGCCACGGCCACGCCCCAGATCGCGCGTATCACGCTCTGGACCGACTGGGGCTATCCGATGCTCACCTTCAACGTCTTCCTCACCGGCTACGACGTGCAGGGCATCAACTTCTACGACATCTTTGCCCGCGGCATCATCGCGCCGGCCGGCGGCGCGCCGGGAGGGCTCTCGCTTCCCAACGACCAGAACCCGCACTTCCTCGCCGATGCTGCCGCCACGTGCAGCAGCAATCCCGGCGTCCTCGACAAGGCGCTGCTGCGCGAGCTCCAGACGGCGTTCACGAATGGGACGGTGACGCGGCCGGACTGCACGATCACCAATCCGGCCGGCAGCCTGCAATACCCCAACGCCTTCGGCTACGCGACGATCGACGTCGTCGGCAACTGCCGCCCGACGTCGCCGTCCGACCCGCGCTACTTCACGAACGAGCTCCTCTTCGACAACGTTCTCACCGGCGATTACCAGCACGTCAACCCAAACCCTGTCATCGGCAACTACGCGGGCGGCAATCCGCTCGTGCACATCCGCGCCGTTCCGGAGGGCGGGCCGGCGGGCGCTGTCGTCCCGACGCGGCTGCCGTACACGTTCTACGACCTCTACACGAGCGGCGCGGCCGCGCGCACGCAGGACCGGCGGCAGCCGCTGCCGTCGGTGTTCATGCCGCGCTACATCCAGGGCGGCACCGGCGCGTTCAACACGAACTTCCAGATCTGGCGCGAGCCGTACGCGACGCCGGCGTCGTGCCCGGTCGCGCATGAAAAGAACACGACGATGCTGTCTTTCGACACGGTTCGCTTCGACGAGCACGAGAATCCCACCTATTACGACAATCCCTGCCACAGCTACGTCTGCTACCCCGCCGTGCCGGTCGCCTCCAGCATTTCGACGACGGCGCCCTGGTTCCCGAACCTCCCGACGAGCGGCGACGTCGGCGGCTGGTTCTATCTGGACCTCAACAACGGCGGCTCGCCCGCGTACAGCGCCGCGCGCGACTACCGCGGCGGCACGACACGGTTCGGGCCGCGTCAGAGCCAGGCCTGGGTCGTGACGTCGATGTACGCCGAGGGACGCTACGCCGTGGAGATGGACGCCGCGGCCATCGGCAACGGCTGTTCGCCGGCGCCCGACTTCGCGTACAAGACGCAGATCGGCCCGGCGCCGAATGCCGCGCCCGCGGCCCCGCCGTCGATGCCTGCGACGACGAAGCCCATCACGATCGACAACGACGACTCCTGCGACATCGCCCTCCTCCCCGCGGCGACGCTGCTCCTGCCGTACTTCGAAGTCGACTTCAACACGGTCTCGGTCGTCGCGAAGACGACGCTCTTCTCCGTCCAGAACACCACGGCCATGCCCCAGATCGCGCGCGTCACGCTCTGGACCGACGGCGCCTACCCGATGCTGACGTTCAACCTCTTCCTGACCGGCTACGACGTGCAGTCGATCAACCTCTACGACGTCTTCGGGCGCGGCGTCGTGGCACCGGTCGCCGTCAACGCCAATCTTCCCGGCGGCACATCGAACCAGACCCCGCCCGGCGAAATCTCCGTCCCCGGCAACCCGCACTTCCTCCCCGACGCCGCCTGGACGTGCGCCAGCAATCCCGGCCCGATCGACAAAGGCCTGCTGGCCGACCTGCGCACGGCCTTCACGAAGGGCACCGTCACCGCGCCGGGCTGCACGGCCGTGAAGCCGGTCGGCGGCGTGCACGCGAACGCCGTCGGCTACGTCACGATCGACGTCGTCGCCAACTGCAACGCCACCTCGCCGCTGTCGAACGTCTACTTCGCCAACGAGATCCTCTTCGACAACGTCCTCACCGGCGACTACCAGCACATCAATCCGAATCCGGCCACCGGCAACTACGCGGCCGGCAATCCGCTCGTGCACATCCGCGCCATTCCGGAAGGCGGTCCGGCCGGCGCCTACGTCCCGACGCGGCTGCCGTACACCTTCTACGATCTCTACACGGCCAGTTTGCACCCCACGATCGACCGGCGGCAGCCGCTGCCCTCGGCCTTCCTGCCGCGGTTCATCGAGGGAGGCACGGGCGGGTTCAACACGAACCTGCAGATCTGGCGCGAGGCGTACGCGGCGCCGACGGCGTGTCCCTTCGGCTACGACGTGAATTCCGCCGTGCCGTTCGCCGAACAGGTGCGCTTCGACGAGCACGAGAACTTTGCCTACTTCACGAGCATCGTGCAGGGTGTCTTCCCGCCCTCGTTTCCGTCGACGTCGAGCACTCCGACGTCATCGGAGCGCTTCCCACCGCAGACGGCGTCCGGCGACGTCGGCGGCTGGCTCTACCTCAACCTCAACAACGGCGGCTCGCCCGCGTACACCGCGCCGCGGAACTACCGCTTCGGCACGACGATGTGGGGCGCGCGCCAGAGCCAGGCATGGGTGGTGACGTCGATGTTCGCCGAGGGACGGTTCGCCGTGGAGATGGACGCGGTCGCGGTCGGCAACGGCTGCTCGCCCGCGCCCGACGTTTCGCGGTTCACGCCGATCGGGCCGGCGCCGAATCCGAATCCGTGAGGCGACGGAACGTCGATCACCTCCGTAAGATAGCGACGGAGGTCATCGCACCATGCGCAAACTCGCGACTTATGCTCTCGCCCTGCTCCTCGCGACGTCTGCTTCCGCCGCGACGTTCCGCACCGGCAGTCCCAGCACCACGAGCAACGACGACAGCTGCGACATCGCCGTCCAGCCCGCGGCCACGCTGCTGCTGCCGTACTTCGAAGTCGAGTTCGGATCGCCGCAGACCAAGGCCCGCACGACGCTCTTCACCATCCAGAACGTCTCCTCCGTGCCGCAGATCGCCGAGGTCACGCTCTGGACCGACTATGGCTATCCGGCGCTGCAATTCCCGATCTACCTCACCGGCTACGACGTGCAGTCGATCAATCTCTACGACGTCTTCGCGCGCGCCATCATCGCGCCGTCGCCGACGCTGCCGAACGGCGGCACGTCGATCAACACGGTCGTGCCGATCAACCCGACGAAGGGCACGCAGCCCGGGCCGCCGAATCCGAACTTCCTCTCCGACGTGGGGAAGACCTGCGCGAATCTCGCCGGCGAATTCCCGCCGTCGCTCCTCCGGGACATCCAGCACCTGTTCACCGTCGGCGTCCCGGTCGGCGACACGGTCGGATGCCCGCCGCCGGCACTAACGTTCCCGCCGACGTCGGCCACGCCGGTCGGCGGCACGCATTCGAACGCCATCGGCTACATCACCATCGATGTCGTAGCCACCTGCCAGCAGGTCCAGCCGATGTCGAAGGTGTATTTCGCCAACAACCTCCTCTACGACAACGTCCTCACCGGCGACTACCAGATCGTCACGCGCGGCGACAAGAATTACGCGCAGGGCGGACCGATGGTGCACATCCGCGCTGTCCCCGAGGGCGGGCCGGCCGGGGCGTCGACGCTGACGAACCTGCCGTACACCTTCTACGACCGCTACACCACCGGCTTCTTCTTCAACCGCGCCATCGACCGCCGGCAGCCGCTGCCGTCGACGTTCGCGCCGCGCTACATCCAGGGCGCCGGCGGCGTCAACACCGCGCTCCGGATCTGGCGCGAAGGCGTCCTCTCCGGCGACGCCGCCTGCGGCGACTACCTCAAGAACAGCAACATGGCCGTTACGGAGATCGCCCGCTTCGACGAGCACGAGAACGCCACGGTCAGCACCGGCTGCCCGACCGCGACCTGCGCGCCGCCGCTCGGCACGCAGACGACGCTGACGATCGACACGTCGTCGCAGCTCTTCCCGCCGCAGCCGGCGCTGTTGACCGATCAAGCCGGCTGGATCTACATGAATCTGAACAACGGCGGCTCCGATGCCTACAGCGTCGGCATCACCACCGGGCTGGCGCGCGACTTCCGCACGAACACGAGCACGCGCACGGGGCTGCGCCAGAGCCAGAACTGGGTGATCACGACGACGTTCGCCGATCCGAGCTTCGCCACCGAGGCCACGGCCGTATCGCTCGGCAACGGCTGCTCGCCGTCGCCGGTGAGAGGCGCGCAGATCGGGCCGGCCGCGAACCCGACGCCGTAAGGCAACGACGATGCGCTGGTCCGCGATGCTTCTCCTCGTAGCCGCGACGGCGTCGGGCGCGACGTTGCGGACCAGCCCGTCGACGACGAACAACGACGACAGCTGCGACATCGCCGTGCAGCCCGCGGCCACGCTGCTGCTGCCGTACTTCGAGGTCGACTTCCTCTCGCCGCCGTCGACCGCGCGCACGACGCTCTTCACCGTCCAGAACGTTTCGCCCTACGCGCAGATCGCCAACGTGACGCTCTGGACCGACTGGGGATTTCCGGCCTTCTCGTTCCCGATTTTCCTCACCGGCTACGACGTGCAGGGAATCAATCTCTACGACATCTTCACCCACGGCATCATCGCGCCGGGATCTTCGCCGACGAGCGGCGGAACGTCGTTCACCACC